>NZ_CDWWXB010000056.1:13292-17478 GCF_977971855.1 Frankia sp. CoWAU3
CCGGTGACCGGCGCGCGACACAGGGGCACATGATCGCTCAGCGGGACGTCGAGAAGGTCCATCACGCCGACGACTACTCCTGTGTGGGGTATGCCGGCACCGCCGGGGTCGGCGCCGAGCTGATCCGGCTGTTCCAGGTGGAGCTGGAGCACTACGAGAAGATCGAGGGGTCGACGCTGAGCCTGGACGCGAAGGCCAATCGGCTGGCGGCCATGGTCAAGGGGAACCTGCCGATGGCCCTGCAGGGCCTCGCCGTCGTCCCGCTGTTCGCCGGGTACGACCTCGACACGGGCAAAGGGCGGATCTTCTCCTACGACATCGCGGCGGCGAAGTCGGAGGAACGCACGTACGAGTCGATCGGTTCGGGCTCGGTGTTCGCGAAGGGTTCGCTGAAGAAGCGGTTCCGGTCCGATCTCAGCCAGGACGACGCCGTCCGGATCAGCGTCGAGGCCCTCTACGACGCCGCCGACGACGACTCGGCGACCGGCGGGCCGGACGTAATCCGCAAGCTGTACCCGATCGTCGCGGTCGTGACGGCGGACGGCTACCGTCGCTATGCCGACGATGAGATAGAACCGGTGGTGACGGCCATCATCGCGGACCGTTCGACGAACTCGGGAGGCTGACGTGACCATGCCGTTCGGATACGCGAGCCCCGAACAGCAGGTCCGCGACAAGTCCGAGTACGCGCGCAAGGGCATCGCGCGGGGTCGCAGCGTCGTCGTCCTCACCTACGAGAACGGGATCCTGTTCGTCGCCGAGAATCCGTCGGCGACCCTGCACAAGATCAGTGAGATCTACGACCGCATCGCGTTCGCCGCGGTCGGCAAGTACAACGAGTTCGAGAACCTGCGGACGGCGGGCATCCGCCTCATGGACTCGCGTGGCTACATGTACGACCGGCGTGACGTGACCAGCCGCGCGCTCGCCAACGCCTACGCGCAGACCCTCGGTGCGATCTTCAGCGAGAGCGTCAAGCCCTACGAGGTCGAGATCGTCGTCGCCGAGGTCGGCACCTCGATCGCCGACGACCAGATCTACCGGCTGACCTATGACGGGTCGATCGCCGACGAGCGGGGTTTCGTCGCGATCGGTGGCGCCTCCGAGCAGGTCACGACGTCGCTGAAGGAGCATCACCGGGACGGCCAGCCGCTCGCCGAGGCGCTGCGCGTCGCGGTGCAGGCCCTGACCGTCGGGGTGCCCCCGGGCCTGCCGCAGAACGGCGAGCGGGTCCTCGCGGCCGCCAACCTGGAGGTCGGCATGCTGGACCGGACCCGGACCCGACGGATGTTCAAGCGGATCGTGGGCCCGGCGCTCGAGGGGCTGCTCGCGCAGACCTCGGCCACCTGACCGGCCACCTGACCGGCCACCTGACCGGCCACCTGACCGGCCCACCGTGTTCGCCGACTATCGGTCGGTTCCCGGGGCCGCGATGTCCGCCGGGGGATTGAGGTGAGCCCCGTTTCTCGGACACCTGTGTAGTAGAACGGGAACCATCTCAGTGGCGGTCGCGGTTCGGCAACGCCACCCGGCTTGCGGGGCAGTACCGCCTCGGCCGGGTGTTCCTGGCCGGCGACGCGGCGCATGTGCACTACCCGATCGGCGGCCAGGGTCTGAACACCGGCGTGCAGGACGCGGTGAACCTGGGGTGGAAGCTGGCCGCCGCGGTGCGGGGCTGGGCGCCGGCCGGCCTGTTGGACAGCTACCACAGCGAACGGCACCCGGTCGGCCACCAGGTCTGCGTGAACACCCAGGCGCAGATCGCCCTGATGCACCCGCTGGACGCGGTGGGCCCGCTGCGGGAACTGTTCGCCGAGCTGGTCACGCTGCCGGAGGTGAACCGTCACCTGCTGGAGATGGTGACCGGAGTCAGTTTCCGGTATGCCATGCCGTACGCCGACGAGTCGGCACACCCGCTGCTGGGACGACGGGTGCCCGACCTGCCGCTGGTGACGGACGGGGGCCCGGCGAGTATCGCCGAGACCCTGCACGAGGGCAGGAGCGTGCTGCTTCACCTCGACCCCGCTACCGCCGCGCCCGACACCGCCGCCTGGCAGGACCGGCTGCGCGTTGTCTCCGCCGAGCCGGTCCCCGAGCTCGACGCCACCTCGACGCCACCATCCTGCTGATCCGTCCCGATGGCCATGTCGCCTATGCCGGCCATGACCCCGCCGACCCTCAGCTGCGGGCGGCCCTCACCACCTGGCTCGGCGGCCCGGCCGGCGCGGCCGACGAGGGGACGGATGCCATCCGCGCGGGGGCTGTGGCATGACGGCGCGACAGCGGCACGAGACCGACGTGATCGTGGTCGGTGGCGGTCCCGCCGGTCTGTTGCTCGCCGGCGAGCTGGGGCTCGCGGGCGTGCGGGCGGTGGTGCTGGAGCGGGCCGCCGACCCGCGGGTGGCGCCCGGTGTCGCGCTGAACGGGGCGGCCGTGCGGTTACTGCATCGCCGAGGGCTCATGGCGCCGCTGCGGCAGGAGGTCATCCCGCTGCCGCAGGTGCATTTCGCGTTGCTGTGGGTGGATCTCGACGCGGTCACACCCCGCCCGGAGAACCCGGTGGTCCTCCCGCAGTCCCGGCTGGAGGCGCTCCTGGCGGAACGGGCGGCCGGGGCGGGGGCCGACCTCCGGCGGGGTCATCGGGTAATCGGCCTGGCGCAGACCGACGAGGCGGTCACGGTCCAGGTCCACGGCCCCGACGGTGACTACACGCTGACCGGTGCCTACCTGGTGGGTGCCGACGGTCCGAACAGCGTGGTCCGAACGGCTGCCGGCATCGCACTGGCGGAGACAGCCGCCAGGGTGTCGGGCATCGTGGCCGACGTGGCGGTCGATCCGGCCGCGCTTCCCCCTGAGCACTTCGGGGCCCGCTTCACGGAGCATGGTATCTACATGGGTGTTCCGGTCGGCCCCAGCACCGTGCGGCTGATGACCACGGAGTTCGGGGTGAGTCCGCCTCCGGGCCCGCTGACGCCGGCGGAGTTGTCCGCCGCGGTGACCCGGCTGACCGGCATCGCGCCGAAGGTTGACGCCGTCCACTGGCTGGACCGCTACGACGATCGGACACACCTGGCCCGGCGGTATCGGACCGGCCGGGTGTTCCTGGCGGGCGACGCGGCGCACCTGCACTACCCGCTGGGCGGGCTGGCGCTGAACGCGGCGCTGCAGGACGCGGTGAACCTGGGGTGGAAGCTGGCCGCCGCGGTGCGGGGCTGGGCGCCGGACGGCCTGCTGGACAGCTACCACGACGAACGGCACCACCGGATCCGCGCGGTCACCCAGGCGCAGCTGGCGCTGATGTACCCGCCCGAGCGGGTGGGCCCGCTGCGCGAGCTGTTCGGCGAGCTACTGGGGCTGGGCAGCGTGAACGCCTACCTCGCGGCCGCCGTCAGCGGTCTGGACACGCGGTATCCGACACCGCCGGAGGCGGGCGGGTCGACCTCGCTCGTCGGCTCGCCGGTTCTGGACGCGCCGCTGGTGACGGACGGGGGCCCGGCGAGCATCGCCGAGACCCTGCACGAGGGCAGGAGCGTGCTGCTTCACCTCGACCCCGCCACCCCCGCGCCCGACACCGCCGCCTGGCAGGACCGTCTGCGCGCCGTCTCCGCCCAGCCTGTCCCCGGGCTCGACGCGACCATCCTGCTCATCCGTCCCGATGGCCACATCGCCTATGCAGGCCATGACCGCGCCGACCCCCAGCTGCGTGACGCCCTCACCACCTGGCTCGGCAGCCCGGCCCTGGTCGGGCCACCGGCGGTGTAGCCGGCGCCTCGCCTCAGCACGACGGACGGCCCCCGCATCGAGCGGGGGCCGTCCGACTTTCGTGGATGGGGCGCGGTCGTTACCGGGAGGCCGCGGGCGGAACCGCCGAAGCCGGAGCGGATGAAACCGCCTGGCCATCGACGCCGGCTTCGGTACCCGCGCCGTCGGCGTCCGGCCCCGGGACGGACGCCGTCGGCGGCGGCCCGGCGGGCGCGGCCCGTACCAGCAGCACGGCGAGGAAGGTCAGGACGGCCAGGACGGTCGCCGCCCAGAACGCGATGGAGCTGCCCTCAGCGAGTGCGTAGTCGGCGATGCCCTGTGGGTTGAGCCCGGCCGGCGGGTCACTGGCGGCATCGCGGGAGGCGTTGACGAAGATGGTGACCAGAACCGCTAGCCCTGTCTTCCGCACGTGCGTGCGGAAGAC
>NZ_CDWWXB010000057.1:0-17059 GCF_977971855.1 Frankia sp. CoWAU3
ACCTACCCAGTCAACCTCCCACCGGTTCACCTAACAGTTACGGTTCTCCATTCGATAGACAATGCCGCGCCCCCGGAATGGGGAAATGAGGTGTGACGCCGCTGCGGCCGTCCGTGAAAGGAGAGTCTCGGATGACAGTCCCTGTGCTGGATTCGGAGTTTCTCCACGCGGCGATGCCTCGCGCTGCGGACGGCTCCCTGTCCGGGTTTCTCGCGCAACTCGACCGGGTGTCCGGCTGCGCGCACCCTGTCCGCCTGTTCGGCCACATCGACCATGTGGATACGGCTACCGGTGAGGTGCGCCGCGTGCTGGACACGGCGACCATGCCGGACGGGCTGCTCCTGGTGCCCTGCGGGAACCGGCGGGCCTCGGTGTGCCCGTCCTGCTCCTACTTGTACGCGGGGGATGCCTGGCAGATCGTCCATGCGGGGCTGACCGGTGGCCATGATGTTCCCGCGACGGTGGCGGAGCATCCGGGGCTGTTCGTCACGGTGACCGCACCCTCGTTCGGCCCGGTGCACTCTCGGCGCGCGAATCACGGTCCCGCTCAGGTGTGCAGTCGGCGCCAAGGACGATGCCCGCATGGCCGTGCACGCGGCTGCACGTTCGTGCATGGGGAGGATGACTGGCGGCTCGGCACCCCGCTGTGCCCGGACTGCCACGACGACGGCGCGCTGATCGTCTGGAACCGCACCTCGGGCAGGCTGTGGAAACGCACCGTGGACGCGACCTACCGGCGCATGGCCACCGTCACAGGCATGACCGAACGGGGCTTGCGGCGTGCGGTCCGCATCTCCTACGTCAAGGTCGGGGAAGCCCAACGGCGCGGCGCGGTCCACTTCCATGCCCTGCTCCGCCTGGACGCGGGCAGCGACTCGGACGTCTGGCAGGCTCCTCCCGCCTGGGCAACCGGGGACCTGCTGGCGTCCTGCTGGCGCTGGGCGGTCACCCACACCGAGGAACCCTGCCCGGACCCGCACGCCTATGACCTTCCCTCCGAAGCGGACGCGCTCGCCACCCTGGCGGCTGCGGGCCTGCTCGCCTCCGCGGACATCCCCCCACCTGTTCCACGCCCAACACCGATGCTCGCGGCACGCTGGGGTGAGCAGCATGATGTGAAAAAGGTTCTCGTGGACGGCGGGGACCTCACCCCACAGGCGGTCGGGAACTATCTCGCCAAGTACATCACTAAATCCGTCGTCGACTCCGGCCTACTCGACCGGCGGATACGCGACGCTGACGACTTGGAGGCACGCCTTCCGTTCCTCGGAGAGTTCCACGCCCGGCTGGTCCATACCGCGTGGCGTCTCGGTCCGCACTCGGAGTTTCAGGATCTACGGCTGCGCCAGTGGGCGCACCAACTCGGCTTCAACGGCCATTGGCTCACCAAATCACGCGGCTACTCCACCACCTTCGCGGCACGCCGGACGGCCCGGCGTACCTGGCAACGTACCCACGTGAACGGCGAGGAACGCCCGGCCCTCGACGCCTTCGGCCGACCCGACGACACCGACGAAACCGTGATCATCCCCACCTGGCGGTACCACTCCTCCGGCTACGCCAACAACGGCGACCGATGGCTCGCATCCATGGCCGCAGACCAAGCACGGTCACGACGCGAGGAAGCACATTCGGCCCGGAAATTTGCTGCGTAGTGGAAGGTTGGGAATGGGGATGTTGTCTGCGGAGGTTGATCGCTTGTGGACTGCTGCTGAGGCTGCGCGCTTCCTCGGTGTTCCTGTGGCGACCTTGTATCAGTGGCGGACGCGCAAGGTCGGGCCTCGGGCGTACCGGGTCGGGAAGTGGCTTCGCTACGACCCCACGGACGTGCGCGCGTGGCTCGCTGAAAGGGCCGCATAGCCGTGGGCAGTGTGGAAAAGCGGGTTCGCGACGGTAAGGCGGTGTACCTCGCGCGCTGGCGCGACGATGATGGGCGGCAACGCTCGAAGTCCTTCGCGAAGAAGGGTGATGCTGAGCGCTTCCGGGCTGCCGTCGTCTCGGATCTCGCCAACGGCCAGTACATCGACCCGCACGACCGGACGACGGTTGCCGAGTACGCCCGGCGATGGGCTGCGGGCAGGGTCCACCGGCCGACGACGTCCCGCCGGGTCGCAGGAACGATCAAAGTGCACATTGCGGGGACGTCCCTCGGCTCCCGTCGGCTCGCGGCGGTCCGGCCGTCGGAGGTTCAGGCGTGGGTGTCCGACCGGGCACGGCTGCTGGCGCCTACGACGCTGCGCAACCTCGTGTCGCTGCTGCGGTCGATCTATGCGGCGGCCGTGCTCGATCGCCTGGTGGCCGTCTCACCCGTCGTACGGCTCAGCATGCCGTCCACCCGGCGGAAACGGGTGGTGCCGCTGACGGTTGACCAAGTGCGGCTCCTGGCGGACGCGATCCCGGTTCGCAACCGGGCGATGGTGATCGTGCAGGCCGGGCTCGGGCTCCGTATCGGCGAACTGCTCGCGTTGCGAGCTGAGGACGTCGACACCGGCGGGCGGGTGGTGCGCATCGAATGGCAGCTTGCACCCGGCTCGAAGGTCCGGAGCGTACCCAAGACGCCCCGTTCCCGGCGGGTCGTGCCGCTGCCTGACGTCGTCCGTGACGCGGTGGCGGAGCACTCGGAGGTCTTCCCGCCGGGGGCGGACGGTTCGCTGTTCACGACGCGGTTCGGGCGGCCGTACCGCCACGACTACTACGGGGCACAGATCTTCGTCCGGGCCGTCCGCCGGGCGGGGCTTCCGGCTGGCACCACGCCCCACGATCTTCGGCACCACTACGCGTCGGTTCTGCTCGCTGCGGGGGAAAGCGTGATCGCGGTCGCGGAACGGCTCGGGCACGACAACGCCAACCTGGTGCTGTCGACGTACGGGCACCTGATGCCGGATAGCGAGGATCGGACCCGCAAGGCGGTGGACACGGCGTGGTCCGGTGTAACCGGTGTGGAACACGATCACTCGCACCCTGCGGGACCTGCGGAAGTGGCCCCTGATCAGACGTTGAAGCGGAACTCCACGACGTCGCCGTCGGCCATCACGTAGTCCTTGCCCTCCATGCGCACCTTGCCGGCCGCGCGGGCGGCGGCCATCGAACCGGCCGCGATCAGGGCGTCGTACGAGACGATCTCGGCCTTGATGAAGCCACGCTGGAAGTCGGTGTGGATGGCCCCGGCGGCCTCCGGCGCGGTCGCCCCGGCTCTGATGGTCCAGGCCCGGGCCTCCTTCGGGCCGGCCGTCAGGAACGTCTGGAGCCCCAGGGTGTGGAAACCGATCCGGGCCAGCTGGGCAAGGCCGCTCTCCTCCTGGCCGAGCGAGGCCAGCAGCTCCGCGGCGTCGGCCTCGTCGAGCTCGGCCAGTTCGGCCTCGACCTTGGCGCACAGCACGATCGCGTCCGCGGACGCGACGGACCCGACAAGTTCCTTGCGCCGACCGGAATCGGCGAGGACGTCCTCGTCGACGTTGAAGACGTAGAGGAAAGGCTTGGCGGTGAGCAGGAAAAGCTCCCGCAGGGCGTCGCGATTGATCTTCGGTTCCGAGGACAGCGTGCGGCCGGCGTCAAGCACCTCGCGCGCGGCCTTCACCGCGGCCAGCAACGGCTGCTTCGTCTTGTCGGCACGGGCCTCCTTCTCCAGCTTCGGCAGGCGCGCGTCAACGGTCTGCAGATCGGCGAGGATCAGCTCGGTATTGATCGTCTCGATGTCGTCGGCCGGGTCGACCCTGCCCTCGACGTGCACCACGTCGGGGTCGGAGAACACCCGGACGACCTGGCAGACCGTGTCGGACTCGCGGATGTTCGCGAGGAAGCGGTTACCCAGGCCCTGCCCCTCGGACGCGCCTCGGACCAGACCGGCGATGTCCACGAAGCTGACCGTGGCCGGCACCGTCCGGGCGCTGTCGTAGAGCTTCGCGAGCTCGCCGAGACGCGGATCGGGCACCCCGACCACGCCCACGTTCGGCTCGATCGTCGCGAACGGGTAGTTCGCGGCCAGCACCTCATTGCGCGTCAGGGCGTTGAACAACGTGGACTTGCCGACGTTGGGCAGCCCGACGATCCCGATCGACAAGCCCATGGCCGGTCAGTCTACGGACCTCACGGCTGCGGGCTCCACGGCTACGGGCCCCACGGCAGCTCGCCGGGAAGGGCCCGGCCGGGGACCGTCTCACCGCGAAACCGCGCGAAACTGTCGGAGGGCCGTGATTGCCTCTCTCCCGTGGACACGACCAGCGCGCTGCTGGCCCTGATCGGGCTGGCTCTCGGCGCCATGGGCGGATTCGCCGCCGCGCGCCGCTTCGCCGAGCCGCGGGTCGCCGCGCTCACGGCTGCGCACGCCACCACCGTGCGGGAGCGCGACCAGGCCCGGGAGGCCGCCGCCGCCGCTGCCGAGCGTGCGATGCTGGCCGAGTCGGACGTGTCCAGCCTGCGCACCGCGCTGGAGTACGAGCAGCGAGCGGCTGCCGAGCGGGTGGCGCTGGTCGAGCAGAGCCAGGACCGGCTTGCCGAGAGCTTCCGAGCGCTGTCCGCGCAGGCTCTGGAGGGCGCGAGCCGTCAGCTGGTAGAGCTGGCCTCCGCCCGGCTGGACGAGGCCGGCGCCCGCGCCCGCGGCGACCTCGACGTCCGTCGTTCGGCGGTCGAGAGCATGGTGACGCCGCTGCGGGAGGCCCTCGGGCGGATGGAGGACCGGCTGCGGGAGCTGGAGACCGCGCGCACCGAGGCCTACTCGGCGCTCGTCGAGCAGGTGCGGTTCGCCCGCGAGGCGTCGGAGAACCTCCGGTCGCAGACCGCCGCGCTCGTGACCGTGCTGCGCCGGCCCCAGGCCCGCGGTGCCTGGGGCGAGATGCAGCTGCGCCGGGTGGCGGAGGTGGCCGGCATGCTCAACCGCTGCGACTTCACCGAGCAGATGACGATCCAGGGCGACGACGGCCCGCAACGGCCCGACATGGTCGTCCACCTTGCCGGTGGCCGCAACGTGGTCGTCGACGCGAAGGTTCCGCTCAGCGCGTTCCTGGAGGCCGCCGACACGACGGACGAGGACCATCGCGCGCGCCGGATGGCCGCCCATGCCCGCCATCTGCGTGCGCATGTCGACGGCCTCGGCGCCAAGTCCTACTGGCGGCGGCTGCCGTCGTCCCCGGAGTTCGTGGTGCTCTTCGTCCCCGCCGAGGCGTTCCTGGCCCCTGCCCTCGATCACGATCCCGGCCTGCTCGAGCACGCCGCAGGCAAGAAGGTCATCATCGCCACCCCAACCACGCTGATCGCTATGCTGCGGACCATCGCCCACGCTTGGACTCAGGATGCGCTGACCGCACGGACGAAGGAGATCTTCGAGCTGGGTCGCGACCTCTACACCCGCCTCGGCACCCTGGGCGAACACGTCGATCGCCTCGGTCGCTCGCTCGGCCGGGCGGTGGGGGACTTCAACGCCACCGTCGGCTCGTTGGAAAGCCGGGTGCTGACCCCCGCCCGCCGGCTCGCGGCCATGGAAGTCGTCGAGGCGGGGCTCCCCAGTCCGGTTCCGGTAGAGACCGGCGTACGGCCGCTGTCCGCCGCCGAGCTCCTGAGGAGCACCGGGGAGGGCGCGACGACCGGGCGGGGTGGCGCCATGGAGGACCCCGGAATCGATGTCGGGTACCAGACCCCTGACGGCGCAGATCCGGCCAGATGGGACGCGAACGACCAGCATAAGGAGGCTTAAGCAACGGAAAGCAGTGAGATCGACACCGAAAGCTCAAATGCGAGAGCCGATGCGCATGTCTGGTGCATCGCCCTGACGCATTGGAAATCTGCGGGCGGTACCTTGCCTTCGTGAGTGTGCCGCCTCACCGGCAGTCGGCCGGACCGCCGGGCAGATCCGCACGCGCTCGCGGGCATGATGATCTGTACGCCCGCAGCTCGCGCGGTCGGGCGAGTGGGCCGCCGCCCACACTGTTCACGGGCAGCCGCCGGGGCCTCACCGCGCTCGGCACCGGCATCCTCGTCCTCGTCATCGGTGGGCTCGGTGCCATCGCGGACTCCGCGATCTTCGGTTCCCTGAAGTTCGCCTTCGGCGTGCTGTTCATCGGCTCGTGCGTCCTCGCCGCGGTCCGCGTGCATGCGGATGACCTCATCGGCGTAGTGATCATGCCGCCGCTCGCCTACGCGCTCATCACCCTCGGCGTCGGCTACCTAAACCCCGCGGCCGGGAACGGCGGCTCCGGCCTGCGCAACAAGGCCATCGATGTCGGCTCGGAGATGATCCTTCACGCTCCGATCCTGCTGACGGCCTTCATCCTGGTAGTCGTCATCGCGCTCTTCCGGGGTCGCCGCGCCCAAGTGGCGCGCCGCGAGCGGCAACGTTCCCTCGCGCAGTCGGCCGCCGAGCGCCGACGCCGGCCGCTGTAGCCCGGACCGCCGGTTCCCCACGCCGGGTCGGCCGTACCGCCACAACCACCCCACAGATAAATCCATGCCATCAATAAAAACAATAACAGGCATGTAGATGGAACGGTCGACGACAAACACCGGCAACGCGACGGCACCTATTGCCGCAGCTCGTGCTAGATTCCATGCCGCATCACGCACCCACCGTTCAGGTGCACTTCCACTGGCATATCGGGTGCCGCATCCCCGGAGGCGGCGGACGTAGGGAGGCCCGCTTGTCGTGCACGTCTCACGCTTTCTCCGGCGAGCACGCCCCGTCCGTTGGTGAGCCGGTCGGGCCCCGGTGACCGCCAGTCCCTGCTCAGCGGGACGAACGCCGATGATCCCGATGTTGCGCTACCGGTCTCTCGACACGCAGCCGCCACGCGGCCCGCGACGTCGGCTAATCCCCTTCGCGACCTTCATGCGGCACTGCGCCCTCATCGCCGCCTCCGGCCGGCAGGCGCTCACCGTGTCGAAATATGCCGCATCCCTGCGCGCGGCCACCGCGCCGGCCAACCCGGTCATCATCACCTTCGACGACGGCGGCGTGGAAACCTTGAAGGCTCTCCGCCGACTGGCCGAGACGGGTCTGACGGCGACGGTATTCGTGACCAGTTCGCGGGTCGGTGATCCGGGCTATTTCAACCGGACCGACCTTCATCGAATACGGGGTCTCGGGATAGAAATCGGCGGGTCCGGTCACACCGGACGGCGGCTGGACGAGCTGGCGCGGACCGACGTGATCGCCGAACTGACGCTGTCGCGCCGCCGGCTGGCCGTGGCGACCGGGGACGAACCTCGCACGTTCGCCTACCCCCTCGGCGGATACGACCTGTCCGTACGCCAGCTTGTGATCTCGGCCGGCTACAGTTCGGCCTGCACGGTACGCGACGTCCTCTCGCATCCCGCCGACGACCGCTTCGCCCTCGCCCGGTTGACCATCGAGGCGAACACGCCCGACAGCCGGCTTCGCGCGTGGTTGGAAGGCGTCGGGCGGCCCGCGCCGCCTCCCACGGTGCCACGGACCCACACCCATCGGCTTCGGCGCGCGGCCGCCCGCCCACCCGGTCTTTTCACCCCCCGGCTCGGTCAGCCCGATCCTGGCCCGGTGACTGGCAGCGGGGACCCGGGCGGCCTCGCATCCCCCGGCCTCAGCTGGCCATCACCGGCCCTCCCGGAGCACTGAGCAGTCCGAACAAACTGAGCAGACGGGGTGGCGGCAGGACGGCTGGCGGCGTGGTACCCCGCCCGCG
Organism: Frankia sp. CoWAU3; assembly: GCF_977971855.1. Lineage (NCBI taxonomy): Bacteria > Bacillati > Actinomycetota > Actinomycetes > Frankiales > Frankiaceae > Frankia > Frankia sp. CoWAU3. Next base: position 7,650 of record NZ_CDWWXB010000057.1, read on the forward strand.
GGCGGTCGGCGAGAGTGCCACGGCGTCCCGCGGCGGGTCGGTGCGCAGGGCCAGATCACCGAGCGGACTGGTCACCCCGAGCCAGTACCGCTCGTTGCGGTAGTGGTGCAGACGATGCCCTCGCCACAGCCGCCGGTAGTAGGCCGTGCGCGGGGGGACCCGGGTGTGGATGAGGAAATGCGTCCAGTCGTAGACGAGCGCACCCATCCCAAGGCAGAGCGCGCCGGTCGCAACCCATGGCGGCCCGAGCAACGCAGGCGCCGCGACGGCGACGGTTCCGCTGATCACCTCGCGGGGGCGCAGGAACATCGTGTCGAGGTTGGTCGGATCGCGATGATGCTGCTCGTGCCCGTATCCGGCAAGCTGGTAACCGATCGATCCCAGCCGACTGCCCGGCCGGGCGTGGAGCAGTATCCGGTGCACACTCCACTCGACGAAGGGCTGCGCCGCCACGGCGGCCACCGCGACGCCGGTGTCCCGGATCCGCCACGGGCCTCGGACCACCCGCAGGACGGCAAGCGCCCCCACGCAACCAAGCAGAACGGGGGGCCGTGGATGGCGCAGGAACCTGCGTGCCGCACCCACCAGCGTCCGGACCTCCGCGGCGCTGCCGTGCGGTCCCGGGGGGTCGAGGCGCGCGAACACCCTCGCGGGGACGGACGGTCGCGGGTAGTGCACCATGCGACCACCTCCCGACCAGATCGGAGTCGGACCAGGACCAGGACCAGGACCAGGACCAGGAACAGGAACAGGAACAGGAACAGCATGGAAACTGTACGGAACTCCGACCGGACCGGCGACTTGGATCGAAGCTGCGACCGGGACCGCGGCGGCTCAGAACGGAACGGTGGAGTACGCCTGCAGCTTGGTGAGCTGATGCTGGCTGTCCACCCGGCGGATGGTGCCCGAGCGTGACCGCATCACCAACGAGGACGTGTTCGCCCCGCCCGGCCGGTACCGCACCCCGGCGAGCAGTTCGCCGTCCGTGATGCCGGTCGCCACGAAGAAGACGTTGTCACTGTCGACGAGGTCCCGGGTGGACAGTACCCGGGCCGGATCGCCCCCGAGGTCAGCAACCCTGCGATACTCCGCGTCGTCCCGCGGCCACAGCCGGCCCTGGATCACTCCACCCAGGCAGGTCACGGCGCAGGCCGTGATGATCCCCTCGGGAGTGCCGCCGATCCCCAGCAGCAGGTCCACGCCGGTGTCCGCCGAGGCGGCCATCACCGCTCCGGCGACGTCGCCGTCGGAGATCAGCTTAACCCGGGCGCCGGCCGCCCTGATCTGCTCGACCAGTTGGCTGTGCCGGGGCCGGTCCAAGACCACCACGGTGACGTCCCGCGGGAGGATCTCCTTGGCCTTCGCCACGGCGCGGATGTTGTCCTCCACCGAGGCCGTGATATCCACCACCCCGGCCGCCTCCGGGCCGGTGACCAGCTTCTCCATGTAGAAACACGCGCTCGCGTCGTACATCGAGCCACGCTCGCTGACCGCCATGACCGAGATGGCGTTATTCATCCCCTTGGAGGTCAGCGTCGTACCGTCCACGGGATCCACGGCGACGTCGCATTCGGGGCCCTCGCCCGAACCGACCACCTCGCCGTTGAACAGCATGGGGGCCTCGTCCTTCTCCCCCTCGCCGATCACGACGACCCCGCGCATCGAGACGGTGCCGACCAGTCGGCGCATCGCGTCGACGGCGGCCCCGTCCGCGCCGTTCTTGTCGCCACGGCCGACCCAGCGCGCCGCGGCGAGCGCGGCTGCCTCGGTTACCCGGACGAGTTCGAGCGCGAGGTTGCGATCCGGAGCCTGCCCTTGCACGGCCAGCGTATCGGGCACGGACGAGGCGTCGGAAGGCCTGGAGGCGGAGGATTCAGCAGTGGAAGACACGGCCCGAGCCTAGTTCGGGAGCCCCGTCGGCGCCCGAACTAGGCCCGGAGTGACGCCGAATATACCTCCATGACCCTATCCCGCCGCGAAGGTGCGCCCGCGGCCGTCCGGCAAATCCGGCCTGTCGTCGACACGACATCTCGAATCCGCCGAAGAGGCACGCAACCTTCAACCCGGTGCGCGCGTCCAACGAAGCATCGGGCAGCCGTCACGCGGAGGGGGCGTGACGGCTGCCCGGCAGGCCCCGATCTGGCCGGTTTCTCGCCCCGCACTCCCCGATAAGGCCCTCCAGCCGGGCGAGAGTCTGAACACACCACCACCCCCGCGAGCCGCCCAGACGTGGTCCGGGTGCCCATTCGGGGGTTCGGACCTGGAAGATGGGGACGTGGCACGACGACGCGGTCAGGAAACGATCAGAGACATGGCGCTCTCTCTCGCCGTGGTCATGGCGGGTGTCCTGCTCTTCGTCGTCTTCGTCATGCCCCGCGGAGGCGACGAGCCCGCGGTCAAGGTCGTCGCGACGAGTGAGCCGATGGCGGCGTTCGCCCGCCAGGCGCCCTACTCCCCGCTCGGGCCGGCTGGCCTGCCCTCCTACTGGAAGCCGACCTCCATCCGCCTGACGCTGCCCACCGGTGGTGGCGACGGCGGTGCCGATGGTGGTCCCGCCGAAGCGACGATCGGCTACGTCGTCGATCGGCCCGACCATCGGACGTTCGCCCGCTTCGTCGAGAGCAACGCTCCCACCGCGGTCCAGCGGATCCTGGGGAACCGACCGGCCAACGGCACGGTCGATGTGGAAGGCGTCGCCTGGCAGCAGCGCCGGGACGGCGATGGGCATCTCGCGCTCACCCGAACCGACGGCGGCGTCACCATGATCGTGGATGACGGAGACGGCAAAGGCGGGGCGAATCAGGCCGATCTGGTCACCCTCGCCGCGTCACTGCGACCGGTCGTTCCCGCCGCCACGAACTGATCGGGCCGCCGGTACGGGCCCGGTCGATGCAAGCCGCCCGGTCAGCGCGAACCCGGTCAGCGCTGGACGGCGGCCGCGATGACGGGAGGCCGTGCGGGCGCGACGGCCGTTGCGGCCGGTGGCTGGCCCCCACCCTCCAGAGCGGTGGCGGCGGGGATGAGAATCGCCATGCCGATGACCAGGCCGGCCGCCCGACGTAGCAGCGGGCCCGTCGCCGGCATCCGCCATCCGGGATGGGCGCCGCCAACCCGCGTTCCGATCATCTCACCCCTCGGCACGGCGCCCACGGCGGCAACCGAAGGCGGAGCGTGCTCTCGGGCGAGGTCGCCGAGAGGTCTGCGACGAGGCGTCGGGCGTAGCGCGGGCATTGCTACCTCCGGACTGGATGTCCTGCGGGTAACGGCCGGTGTGCCAGGCCGGTCGTGGTCCGTCTCGGACCGAGACCAACCTGAAACGCCGTGCAGTGACCTTGTACTATGGATCTCCGCCGGACCGGCCGGGTTCAGCCATGATTGTCCCTTGTTGGATATCATGTTGGCCAGACAGAGGGGAAATCGCCACGCCGGTGCCTCCTGGCCGTCGGGTCGCCCAACGGTGGATGCCGGGTCGGGTCGGGACCGGCCCGAAACCTCGCGGTCACGGATTGAGCGGACATCGTTATAGAGGATTGTGGAAGATAGAGGGTTGTGGAGGCGGCACGGAGGTGGCCATGCCCGAAGAATTCAACGACGGCCCTACCGGTCGCACATCGGGCTCCGCCGCCGATGTCCTCCCGCCGGGCGTCCCGGCCCCACCGGTCACCTACGAGGCCGCGCGAGCCGAACTCGAGGAGATCGTCCGCCGGCTGGAGGCCGGCGGGGTGAGTTTGGAGGAGTCACTGATCCTCTGGGAACGGGGCGAGGGGCTCGCCAAGACCTGTCAGGCGCTGCTCGACGGCGCCCGCGCTCGACTGGCCGCGGCGACTCCACTCTCCTGATCTCCTGAGCGAGCGGGCCCCTCCAGCCGACCGGGCCGCCGGGCCTGCTCAGCCGTCCACGACCGTCGCGCGCAGCGTTCCGCCCGCCACCCGGATAGCGAGCCCGTCCCCGGCCGCAACCTCGGCAGGTCCGCGCACAACCGCACCATCCACGGTGCGCTGCACCACGGCGTACCCGCGGTCGAGGGTCGCCGCCGGCGACAGCGCGCGCATCCGGGCGCGGGTGGCGGCCAGATCGTTCCCGGTCACATCTATCACGTGGCGGACGCAGCGGCGCGAACGGGCGAGGAGCGCCGACACGTCGTCCGCTCTGCGGTCCACGTCGCGCGTGGGCGTTGCGAGCACGGGGCGTCCCCGGGTGTCCGCCAGCCAACGTTCCTCCCGGTCAAGTCGGTGCTCGACGACCCGCCGGGCCCGGGCCCGCAGCTGGGCGACCGCGATCGCCTGCTCACCGACGTCCGGCACCACCCTCTTCGCCGCATCCGTCGGCGTGGAGGCGCGGACGTCGGCGACGAAATCGAGCAAAGGGGTGTCCTGCTCGTGTCCGATTGCCGACACCACCGGGGTACGCGCGGCCACGACAGCCCGCAGCAGCGCCTCGTCGGAGAAGGGCAGCAGATCCTCCAGCGACCCGCCGCCACGAGCGATGACGATCATTTCCACCTCGGCACGCGCGTCGAGTTCCCGCAGCGCGTCGATGACCTGGGCGACCGCGAGAGGCCCCTGGACGGCCACCTCCCGTAACACGATACGCACCGCCGGCCAGCGACGGCGCGCGTTCTCGACCACGTCCCGCTCCGCCGCGCTGGCCCGCCCGGTGATCAGACCGACGGCCGCCGGGAGGAACGGAGGACGCCGCTTACGGGACGCGGCGAACAGCCCCTCGGCCGCCAGCGTGGCCTTGAGCTGTTCGAGCCGGGCCAGCAGCGCACCGGCACCGAGCGGGCGAATCTCAACAACCGCAAGGGCCAGCGTGCCTCGGCCGGGGTGGAACGACGGCTTGCCCCACACCACGACGCGGGCCCCGTCGACGAGCGCCGGCCCCACCGCGTCGCACACCGCGCGCGGGCAGGTGACCCGCAGGGACACGTCGGCGACCGGGTCCCGCAGGGTGAGGAAGACCGTTCCCATCCCGGGACGGCGGACGATCCCGGTCACCTGCCCCTCGACCCACACCCGCCCCAGCCGGTTGATCCAGTCTCCCAGCGCGCGCGACACGCTGCGGACCGGCAGCGGCTGTTCCGGGGACGATGTCAGTGCCACCCGGGCACCGTAACCTCGCCCCACAACCACGCCCCACAGTCTCGCCCCACAACGGTCGGCGGCCCTCGCCACGGCCGGACCGGACGATGTCGCCATCGGGTGATGCATCGCCTAGCCGACTTCCCGACCGCCCGCCGCCGCGTAGACTCCCACCCATGGGCCGGGTCCTTCTTGCCAAACCGCGCGGCTACTGCGCTGGTGTCGATCGAGCCGTCGTGACCGTGGAGAAAGCACTAGAGCTGTATGGTTCACCGGTCTACGTACGCAAACAAATCGTTCACAACCTTCATGTCGTGAAGACGCTGGAGGCCAAGGGCGCGATCTTCGTGGACGAAACCGACGAGGTGCCGCACGGCGCCACCGTCGTGTTTTCAGCCCACGGAGTGGCACCAACGGTGCACGAAGAGGCGGCGGTGCGCGAGCTCCGCACAATCGACGCCACGTGCCCACTGGTCACCAAGGTGCATTCTGAAGCCAGGCGGTTCGCCCGTGAGGACTACGACATCCTCCTCATCGGCCACGAGGGCCACGAGGAGGTCGTCGGCACCACCGGGCAGGCTCCGGACCGCATCCACCTCGTGGACGGGCCCGAGGACGCCGCCGGGGTGAAGGTCCGCGATCCGAAGCGGGTGGCTTTCCTCTCCCAGACCACACTGTCCGTCGACGAGACGATGACGACGGTTGACGCGCTGCGCGAGCGCTTCCCGCATCTGCAGGGTCCACCGAGCGACGACATCTGCTACGCCACGCAGAACCGCCAGGTCGCCGTCAAGGAGATCGCCGGCGCGGTCGACCTGGTCATCGTCGTCGGCTCGCGGAACTCCTCGAACTCGGTCCGGTTGGTCGAGGTCGCGCTCGACGCCGGCGCCCCGGCCGCCTACCTCGTGGACGACTCCACCGAGGTGGACCTGAGCTGGTTCGATGGTGTCGAGACCGTCGGGGTCACCAGTGGCGCATCGGTGCCGGAGGAACTCGTCACCGGCGTGATGGCCTGGCTCGCCGAGCGGGGCTTCACCGATGTGGAGGAGGTCACGTCCGCGGACGAGCACCTTCTCTTCGCGTTGCCGCCGGAGCTTCGCCGGGAGATGCGTACCCGCGAGCGCGCCGCCGGCTGAACCCGGACCGCCCCTCACACCAGACTCGTCGGAGCCACCCTTCCCCGCATTGCGCCGAAGCCCCGACGTTCCCCTCAGGAACCTCGCCGAAGGCAAGGTGACGGAGACCCCGAGCGGGGGCCCCCTATAGCAGGGGTCCCGACATGTCCTAAGGTCGGCCCTGGGGCCGCGTCCAGGCGGCATCTCGCCGGCACGCGGCCCCAGTATGCGGTACAGGGCACGGGCGGTACAGGGCACGGGCGACAAGCATCGGGAGAACAGGCGCATGAGCGAGCAGGAATACCGCATCGAGCACGACAGCATGGGTGACGTCCGGGTACCGGTCACGGCCCGGTGGCGGGCCCAGACGCAGCGGGCGGTGGAGAACTTTCCCGTCTCCGGCCAGCGGATCTCCCGCGCGCACATCGCGGCGCTCGCCCGGATCAAGGCCGCCGCCGCGACGGTGAACGCCAAGCTGGACGTGCTCGACGCGGACATCGCCGAGGCGATCGTCGACGCGGCCACGGAGGTGGCCCGTGGTGACTGGGACGACCAGTTCCCCTTGGACGTCTTCCAGACCGGCAGCGGCACCTCGTCCAACATGAACACCAACGAGGTGCTGGCCTCGCTCGCCTCCGAGCGCCTCGGCCGCCCGGTTCACCCGAACGACCACGTCAACGCCTCGCAGTCCTCGAACGACGTCTTTCCCTCATCGATCCACATCGCCGCCACCCAGGGCATCGTCGGCAACCTGATCCCGGCCCTGGAGCACCTTGCCACCGAACTCGGTCGCAAAGAGACCGAGTTCGCCGACGTCGTGAAGTCCGGCCGGACCCATCTGATGGACGCGACCCCCGTGACGCTCGGCCAGGAGTTCGGCGGGTACGCCGCCGCGGTCCGGCTCGGCGTCGAGCGCCTGCAGGTGGCACTGCCCCGGATCGGAGAGCTGCCGCTCGGTGGGACAGCCGTCGGGACCGGCATCAACACCCCGCCCGGCTTCTCCGCCGCGGTGATCGAGGAACTGTCCGCCAGCACCGGTCTTCCCCTGACCGAGGCACGCAACCACTTCGAGGCGCAGGCCTCCCGGGACGGCCTCGTCGAGGCGTCCGGCGTGCTGCGGGTGATCGCCCTCTCGCTCTACAAGATCGCAAACGACCTGCGCTGGGCCTCGTCCGGCCCGCGAGCCGGGCTCGGCGAGATCCGGCTGCCCGACCTCCAGCCCGGATCCTCGATCATGCCCGGCAAGGTCAATCCGGTCCTTCCCGAGGCGGTCTGTCAGGTCGTCGCCCAGGTCGTCGGCAACGACGCGGCGGTCGCGTTCGGCGGATCAGCCGGGAACTTCGAGCTCAATGTCATGCTGCCGGTGATCGCACGTAACCTGCTGGAGTCGATCCACATCCTGTCGACGATCAGCCGACTGTTCGCCGACCGTTGCATCGACGGCATCGTCGCCGACGTCGAACGCTGCCGCCGCTACGCCGAGTCCTCCCCCTCCATCGTAACGCCGCTGAACAAGTACATCGGCTACGAGGAGGCCGCGAAGATCGCCAAGATCTCGCTCGCCGAGGAGAAGACCATTCGCGAGGTCGTTCTCGAGCGCGGTTACGTTGCGGCGGGCCAACTCACCGAGGCACAGCTCGACGCCGCGCTCGACGTGCTGTCGATGACCCACCCGTAGCCGAAGCTCGTCGGGCGGCCGCTCCCCCACCGTCGCGTCTCCCGGGCACCTCCGTGACCCACGGAGGTGTTCCGTCCCGACGGCGGCGCCCGACGGCGCGGCGGGGGCCGTGGAAGACCCCCCAGACAGCCTCCACGACCCCCGCTAGAGGTTTAACGGGTCGGCGGCGGGTTGGTTACGGGTGGCGGGTGCCCCAAATTTCACCTGCCGGCACGACGGCCCGGCACGTCGACCCGGCGGCAGGGTCTGCCAGCCCGGCGGCGAGGGCCCGGCAGCCTGGCGTCGCGACTCCTCGACGGGTTCCCACCAGTTGGACTCGAAAAGCTCTCAGCCGGAACCACACCGGCACATATGGCGGACGCGGCGGCACACCTCGGCCATCACGGACGGGTTCGCGACACCTACCTCAAGTGATAACCCGCAGGTAAAGCGACTCCCGAGAAATTTCCCAGAAGAAATGGACGTAACAAGCACGGCCAACATGCCGATCCGACCCGTCCGGCCGGATAGCCTCGGGTTCACCGGAGACCGATAGATTGCGGGGGATGTGACGATGTGCGACTACGACGTCCTCGTCATCGGATCCGGGCCGGGCGGGCAGAAGGCCGCGATCGCAGCGGCCAAGCTCGGCCGACGGGTCGCGATCGTCGACAAGCGGGAAATGATCGGTGGTGTCAGCATCAACACTGGCACGATCCCGTCCAAGACGCTGCGAGAAGCGGTCCTTTATCTGACCGGCATGTCACAGCGTGAGCTGTATGGGTCGAGCTACCGGGTAAAGGATGACATCACCGTCGGTGACCTCTCGGCGCGGACCAGACATGTCATCAGCCGCGAGATCGACGTGATTCGCAACCAGCTCAGCCGTAACCACGTCACCCTGCTGACGGGACTGGCCAGCTTCGTCGATCCGCACACCGTGAACGTGCGGGCGGGCGGCGAGGACACCGAGGACCGCCGGATCCAGGCGGAAAGAATCATCATCGCCACAGGAACCCGCCCGGCGCGGCCGGACACGGTCGACTTCGACGGACGGACCGTCGTCGACAGCGACCAGATCCTGGCCCTGGAGAAACTGCCCCGGTCGATGGTCGTCGTCGGCGCCGGTGTGATCGGTATCGAATACGCCTCGATGTTCGCCGCGCTCGGCACGAAGGTGACCGTCGTCGAGCGCCGTGACCGGATGCTCGACTTCTGCGACCTCGAAATCGTCGAGGCGTTGAAGTATCAGCTCCGCGATCTTGCGGTGACCTTCCGTTTCCGCGAGTCGGTCGTCTCCGTGGAACGCCACAACGGCGGTACCCTCACCCTGCTCGAGAGCGGGAAGAAGCTCCCGGCGGACACGGTGATGTATTCGGCCGGGCGGCAGGGGCTCACCGACATCCTCCACCTTCCGGCGGCCGGTCTCTCCGCGGACAACCGCGGCCGGATCAAGGTCGGCTCGGACTTCCGCACGGAGGTCGATCACATCTACGCGGTCGGCGACGTGATCGGATTTCCCGCTCTCGCGGCGACGTCGATGGAACAGGGACGCCT
>NZ_CDWWXB010000058.1:0-5335 GCF_977971855.1 Frankia sp. CoWAU3
GCCCGACCCGACGCGCCACCCGTCGTCCTCCCAGCCGTCAGCGCCGTGGCTCACGGTCGGCGGGGCGGATGCGCGGTGGTGGGCGGATGCGCGGTGGTGGGCGGGATCGGGACCGTAGCCGGCGTCGCGGTACCCCCCGTGGGGACCCTCGCCGTCCGGCGGGGTCGGCGGCAACGACCACCAGCGGGCCAGCGCCGTCTCGCTGGCCCGGTCCGATTCGGCGGGAGAGCGGACGTCGTGGCCGACCAGTCGGGCGAGCAGCTCGGTGGCGGCGGGGCGGCGCGCCGGCTCCTTGTCCAGGGCCGCCCGCACGACGCCGACCAGGGACGCGGGCAACCCGTCGAGGTTGGGCTCCGCGGTGAGGATCTGCAGGCCGATCGCCTCCGCCCGTTCGCCCCGGAAGGGGGGCCGGCCGGCGGCGGCGAAGGTGACGCAGGCCCCCCAGGCGAAGATGTCGGCCGCGGGTCCGGCCCGCTCGCCGCGCAGCTGCTCGGGCGCCATCCAGACCAGGGTGCCGATCAGCATTCCCGTCCGGGTGTGGCTCGTGTTGTCCCCGGCGCGGGCGATGCCGAAGTCGATGACCTTCGGGCCGTCCCAGGTGAGCAGGATGTTCGCCGGTTTGAGGTCGCGGTGCACCACCCCGGCGGCATGGATCGCGACCAGGGCGTCGGCCAGACCGACGGCGAGTCCCTGGACCAGTCGATCGTTGAGCCGGCCGCGGGTGGCGACCGCGTCCGCCAGGTTCCTGCCCTCGACGTACTCCGTGGCCATCCACGGCCGTTGCCCGGTCAGGTCGGCGTCGAGCACGGCTGCGACGGCGCTGCCCCTGACCCGGCGGGCCGCGTCGACCTCGTGCCGGAAACGGGACCGGAACTCGGGATCGTCGGCGAGTCCGGCCGACGGCACCTTCACGGCCGCAGGCCTGCCGTCGGTGTCGAAACCGAGGTAGACGACGCCCATCCCACCCGCGCCGATGCGGTTCGCCAGCCGGTAGGGGCCGATGCGTCGGGGATCGTCCGTGGTCAGGGGCGTCAGCACGCCGCTTGCCTTCTCTCCGTCGTCGGGTGTCGGGGTGGCCCGGGTGTCGGGGTGGCCCGGCGGTTCCGGCGCACCTCGCGACGGTGCGGGGTGGAGATGAGCCGATTGTCTCCCGTGCGGTCCCCTGCACTCATCTGACGGCATTGCCTTCGCTCTGTGTTAAGGGTCAGCCACCTTATGTGTGCGGCGTGGTCGATGTGCCGCCGCTACGCTCTGACGACCTTCGCGCGAAGATTTGTCCCATGCTTGGTACGGAACGAAAAAATTAGAGGTTGTAGCGTAATCTTGCAGGGATATCTTCGTAAGAAGATCGACGTCGCCGAGACGGCTTGTGGGATGGCGACGGGATCCGGATGGAAGTGGTCCGGGGGAGGAGAGTGGGATGGTCGTCCCCTTGCGGTCAGCCCAGCCCTTGCGGTCGGCCCAGGTGTCTGCGTCCGGTGCCCGGTCGGCGGACGCGATGCCGGCGGACGCGATGCCGGCGGACGCGATGCCGGCGGAGGGGCTAGCGGCGGACGCAGTGCTGAGCACGCTCGGTCGTCACGTCCTCGTCGACGGCTTCGACCTCGTCTGCGACCTGGCGATGAGCCGCGGCAGCGTGCTCGTCGACGCCCGTGATGGGCGGCGCTACCTCGACCTCTACAGCTTCTTCGCCTCGGCGCCGCTCGGGATCAACCCGCCGGACCTCGTCAACGACGCGGGCTTCGTCGCCCGGCTGGGCCGGGTGGCGGTCAACAAGCCGGCAAATCCGGACGTCGCCACCGTCGCCTACGCCGAGTTCGTGCGGACCTTCGCCCGGGTCCTCGGCGATCCGCAGTTGCCGCATCTGTTCTTCGTCGAGGGCGGGGCCCTGGCGGTGGAGAACGCGCTCAAGTGCGCCTTCGACTGGAAGAGCCGGCACAACGCGGCACACGGCCGTCCCGCGGCGCTCGGCCGTCGGGTTCTGCACCTGCGGAACGCCTTCCACGGACGCAGCGGCTACACCCTCTCGGTCACGAACACCGATCCGGTCAAGACCGAGCGTTTCCCCGTCTTCGACTGGCCGCGCATTGACTGCCCGGCGATGATGTTTCCCTGCGTGGGGCCGGCCCTCGACGCGGTGATCGCCGCGGAACGTGTCGCGCTCGGCCAGGCCGAGGCCGCCTTCGCCGCCCATCCCCACGACATCGCCTGCTTTCTGGCCGAACCGATCCAGAGCGAGGGCGGGGACAACCACCTGCGGGCCGAGTTCTTGGCCGCGATGGCCGAGCTCTGCCGGCGCCACGACGCGCTGTTCGTGCTCGACGAGGTGCAGACCGGTGTCGGCGCCACCGGCTCGGCGTGGGCCTACCAGCAGCTCGGCCTGCGCCCGGACGTCGTCGCGTTCGGCAAGAAGGTCCAGCTCGGCGGGGTGATGGCCGGCCGGCGGGTCGACGAGGTCGCCGACAACGTCTTCCGCGTGCCCGGGCGGATCAACTCCACCTGGGGTGGTGGCCTGGTGGACATGGTCCGCGCCACCCGCATCCTGGAGATTATCGAGGCGCAGGGGCTCATGGCCCGGGCCGGCGAGCTCGGCGTGGGCATGCTTGCCGGGCTGACGGAGCTCGCGGCCCGCCACTCCCGGCTGCTGCGTAATCCCCGTGGGCGCGGTCTGCTCTGCGCGGTGGACCTGCCGGGCAGCGCCGTCCGGGACGAGGTGCTGCGGCGGCTGCGGGTGCGCGAGGGAGTCCTCGCGCTGCCCGCCGGGGAACGGGCCATCCGGTTCCGACCGGCGCTGACAGTGAGCGCCGAGCAGCTCGCCGCCGGGATCGCGGCCCTCGGCCGGGTCCTCGACGGACTGCCGGGTGGTGGATTGGACGGGCTGGGCGGATTGGCGGGGCTGGGCGGATCCGATGGGCTGGGCGGATTGGCGGGGCCGGGCGGATTAGATAGGCCGGATGGACCCGGTGGACCGGATGGGGGATCGTCATGACGCTGGTATGGCCACGGCGGGTTGGTGCGCTCATTGGCGGACGTCCGCGGGACGGGTGCGCGCCGCCCGGCGCGGCCGAAGCGGAGCTCACCCCGGTCCGGACGGTGCCCTCGACCAACCCGGCCCGGCTCGACGACGTGGTCGCCGAGGTCGAGCTGGCCGGCCCGGAGACGATCCTTGCCGCCGCGGTGGCGGCCCGTGACGCCCAGCGCACCTGGGCAGACGTGCCGGCCCCGGTCCGGGGAAGCGTGATCGGCAATCTCGGCCGGCTCGTCGCGGACAACGCCGCCGCGTTCGCCCGGCTCGTCACCCGGGAGATCGGCAAACCGGCGGCCGAGGCTCGCGGCGAGGTCCAGGAGATCATCGACACCTGCGAGTTCTTCCGCGGCGAGGGACGCCGGCTCTACGGCGAGACCGTTCCCTCCGAGATGCCGGACAAGCAGCTGTTCACCTTCCGGGAGCCGGTCGGGGTGATGATGGTGATCACCGCAGGGAACTTCCCGGTGGCGGTGCCGTCCTGGTACATCGTGCCGGCCCTGCTCGCCGGCGATACCGTGGTCTGGAAGCCTGCCGAGTACGCGGCGGCCTGCGCGCAGGCCCTGGTCGAGCTGATGGCCGCCGCCGGGGTTCCTGCCGGCGCGGTGAACCTCGTGCCCGCCGACGGCGCGGCGACGTCGCTCGGGCTGGAGCGGGCGCTGGCGGCCGGCGTCGTCGACAAGGTCGGCTTCACCGGATCCACCGAGGTCGGCCGGTTCATCGGCGCCCTGTGCGGCCGGTACCTGCAGTCGCCGTGCCTGGAACTCGGCGGGAAGAACCCGATGGTCGTCGCGCCCGACGCCGATCTCGACGCCGCCGTCGAAGCGGCGGTGTTCGCCGGGTTCGGCACCGCCGGGCAGCGGTGCACCTCGCTGGGTACGGCGATCGTGCACGAGTCGGTGCACGCCGAGTTCGTGCGTCGGCTCGACGCCGCCGTGTCCGCGGCGGTCGTCGGCGATCCGACCCGGGACGTGCTGTACGGGCCGCTGCTCGACGCCCGGTTCGCGGCCGGGTTCGCCGACCATCTCGACCTGATTCGGGACCATCATCGGATCTTCGGGTCCACCGCGGTGGGACGGATCACGTCGGCCGGTTTCGGGACGTCGGCCGGTTTCGGGACGTCGGCCGGTTCATCGACGCCGTTGACACCGGCAGGGCCGGCGGGGCCGGGAAGGTGGCCGGGCGGACCGCGTCGCGGCTTCGTCGGCGATCCCGACTCCGGGCTGTACTACCACCCGGTGGTGCTCGACGGCGTGCGCCCGGACGACGAGGTGTTCCGCGAGGAGACGTTCGGTCCGATCATCGGCGTTACCACCTATCGCAGCCTCGACGAGGCCATCGACCTGGCGAACCTGCCCGGCTACGGGCTGTCATCGTCGATCTACACCGGCGATGCGGCGAGCGCGTTCCGGTTCCGGCGGGGGGTGCGGGCCGGGATGGTCAGCGTCAACTCCTCGACGTCGGGCGCGGAGGCCCACCTGCCCTTCGGCGGCAACGGGCGGTCCGGTAACGGAAGCCGCCAGTCCGGTCGCTGGGTCCTCGACCAGGTCACCCGATGGCAGTCGATGAACTGGGACTACTCCGGCAGGTTGCAGAAGGCCCAACTCGACACGGCCGTGCCCCCGGCCGACCTGTCCTTCCGCCTGTCGGACCCGTGACGTTCCGACTGAGACGGGTGCCGTGCTGCCGTCTCGCCTCATGGACCCGATGGGGTTTTCTCGACGATGCGGAACAACGCGGCTGGTCACGGCGGATCGGGGCGTCCGGAGGTTCCGCCGTCCCGGGGCGTTGTCGCATCTCGCCGCATCCAGGACTGGGCCCCGGCGCCCGGGGCCGGTCCGCGCCATAGTCGGCGCATGCCAGACCTGGTGATGCAACCGATGCCCGGGATGCGGCCGACCCCCGGCACACGACGGGCCGGCCGCCGGGAATGGGCCGGTCTCGCCGTACTCGCCCTGCCCTGCCTGCTGCTGTCGATCGACGTGACCGTGCTGTACTTCGCCCTGCCGTTCATCACCGCACGCCTCGCCCCGAGCGGCGCCCAACTGCTCTGGATCGTCGACATCTACTCCTTCGTGCTCGCCGGCCTGCTGATCACGATGGGGACGGTCGGCGACCGGATCGGGCGTCGCCGGCTCCTGCTCTACGGCGCGGCCGTGTTCGGAGCCGCGTCGGTACTCGCCGCCTACGCCACCGGCCCGGTCATGCTGATCCTCGCCCGGGCTGCGATGGGCGCCGCCGGTGCCACCCTGATGCCGTCGACCCTCGGGCTCATCCGGGTCCTGTTCGTCGATCCGGACCAGCGGCGCG
>NZ_CDWWXB010000058.1:5660-10673 GCF_977971855.1 Frankia sp. CoWAU3
CTTCTCCGGCGGTGTCGCGCTGGGACCGCTGCTCGGCGGCTTCCTGTTGGAGCACTTCTGGTGGGGTGCCGTCTTCCTGATCAATGTGCCGGTGATGCTCCTGCTGCTGGTGCTGGGTCTCGCGTTCCTGCCCGAGTTCCGGGATCCGCGTCCCGGCCGCTTCGACCTGACCAGCGCCGGGCTCTCCCTCGCCGCCGTCCTCAGCGCGGTCTACGGCATGAAGCGCATCGCCGAACACGGCTGGACCGCTGTTCCGATGACCGCCTTCGTCGTCGGTGTGATCCTGGGCGGCCTCCTTGTGGTCCGGCAGCGCCGGGTCGACCAACCGCTGATCGACCCGCGGTTGTTCGCGTCCCGTGCCGTGCGCACGGCGTTGGCCGTCAACGCCCTCGCCCTGTTCGCCCTCGTCGGGTTCAGCTTCTTCGCCACTCAGTACCTGCAGCTCGTGGCGGGCCTGACCCCGCTGGTCGCCGGACTGTGGACGATGTTGCCGGCGACCGCAATGATTATCTCTGTGCTGGCCGCCCCCCGGCTGCTGCGGCTGCTGCGGCTGGGCGGTGCGCTTGGCGCGGGGCTGGTCGTCACCGCGCTGGGATTCGGCATCGCCAGTCGGCTCGGCGTCTCCGGGGGTCTGCCGGTGCTGCTCGGCGCCTATGCCGTGCTGATCAGCGGGGTCGGTGTCGTCCTCACGATCTGCACCGACGTCGTGCTCGGCAACGCCCCACCCGAACGGGCGGGTTCGGCCTCCGCCCTGTCCGAGTCGGCCATCGAGTTCGGTGGCGCGCTCGGGGTCGCCGTTCTCGGCAGCATCGCCACCGCCGTCTACCGGAACGAGGTGCCGACGCGGGCACCGTCCGGCCTGCCCACGATCGCGGTCGACGCGGCGCGGGAGACCCTCGGCGGTGCGGTGGAGGTCGCCCACCGGCTCCCCGGCGGCCTCCGCCCGGGGGGTCTCGGCGACATGCTGCTGCGGGTGGCACAGGAATGCTATGTCGACGCGATGTCGGTGACCGCTCTGATTGCCATGACGGTCATGGCGGTCACGGCCATCGCCGTCGTGGTGGTGCTGCGCCGGGACGGTGCGCCGTCGATGCCTGAATCGTCAACGGCCGGATCGTTGACGGCCGGGGACGCGGTCGCCGGGCGGGCCGAGAGCGTCGGCACCGAAGGGTCCGACCGTACGGTGGCGGACTCCGCCGCTCCCGGGGCATAGGCGTCGCTTCCGATCGCAGGCGCCGCTCCCGGGCGGGCTCCCGGGCGGGCTCCCGGGCGGCATAGTCGGGTCAGCCGGCCGTCGACTGGCTCGGTGCGGTCGTGGGCGTCGGTGCGGTCGTGGGCGACTCGAAGCGGGGCCGCAGGGGCATGCCGGCGGTGCCGGCGTCCGGCCGGACCGCGAGGGTCTGGTGGATCTGGGTCCGCCCGCTCTCGAAGCTCAGCGCCGATCCGGCCATGTAGAGCCGCCAGACGCGGGCCCGACCCGCCCCGACCATGCTGACCGCGGCCGGCCAGTTCTTCTCCAGCAGGCGTACCCAGGCCCGCAGGGTCAGCGCGTAGTGCTCGCGCAGGGACTCGACGTGGCGCGCCTCGAAACCGGCCGCCTGCATCAGGGAGACCATGACCCCGATCTCGTGTAGTTCCCCGTCCGGGAAGACGTAGCGCTGGAGGAAGTCGCGTCCCCTCGGCAACGGGACCGGGCCGAGGCCGGGGCGGGCCCGGCGGGCCCCCGTGGGGTCGCCGGGAAACGAGATTCCGTGGTTGAGCAGGCGCCCCCCGGGGCGCAGCAGCCGGTACAACTGGTCGAAGTAGGTCGGGAGCATCGCCCGGCCGACGTGTTCCACCATGCCGATGGAACTGATCGCGTCGAAGGGGCCGTCCGGGATTTCCCGGTAGTCCTGCAGGCGGATCTCGATGACGTCGGCGAGGTCCGCCTCGGCGACGAGGCGGCGGGCCTGCGTGGCCTGTTCCACCGAGATGGTCACCCCCACGCCGCGGACCCCGTGGTGGCGGGCGGCGTGGATCAGCATGCTGCCCCAGCCGCAGCCGATGTCCAGCAACCGCTCGCCGGGACGCAGGCCCAGCTTGCGGCAGACCAGCTCGTGCTTGGCGTTCTGGGCGGCGTCCAGGCCGACCTGCGCCGATTCCCACACCCCGCAGGAATAGGTCATCGTCGGGCCGAGGATGAGGCGGTAGAACGCATTGGACACGTCGTAGTGATGGGATATCGCCGCCGCGTCCCGGTCCCGGGTGTGCTGCCGGCCGCGCAGCCGGGCCTCCTCGGGCGGCGGGGCCGGCATGCGCGGGCCGAGTTCGCGCAGCAGGGTCGCGGCGGCGCGGGCGGTCGCGCCGGTCAGCCGCGAGCCGGCCCCGGCGATGCCTCGGCGCACCGCGATGGCGGCGAAGATGTCCCCCTCGACGTCGATCTCCCCGGCGACGAAGGCCCGCGCGAAGCCCAGCTCACCCGGGCGGAACAGAATGCGGCGCAGCGCCTCCGGCGAGCGGACCAGGATCCGGGTGGTGGTGTCCGGTCCCAGCACCGAGCCGTCCCACAGCGCGATCCGTACCGGCGGGTCGTCCCCGATCAGGCTCTCGAACAAGATGCGCGTTGCCCGCGCCACGTTCGGTGACCACCGCGGCTCCCGGCGCGGAATGGTCGCTTCGGCAGGGTCGTGCTCCGCCGGCTGTCGACTGATCGTCACGGCGCATCCTCCGGTTGTTACCTGGGCTCATCGTCCCCCGGAAACCTGCTGCCGCAACGGTGCCGGGTGTTGCATGTCCGTATCCCCGACGGGATCCTCGGTAGCGGGAATGCTCCGGTCCGTCCCGCGCCGCTCAGGCCACGGCGGAGGCGCCGAGCAGGGCCTTGAGGTCGCCCATGAGGGCCGGAGTGCGCTGGACCGTGTACGCGTCGTCGAACCGGAACACGGTGGTGCGGCTTGCGGTCTGCAGCCGCAGGTGCACTTCCGTCGTCTCGGGAGGGTGCCGAGAACCTCCCGCAGCCGCTCCACCGTCAGCGGCGCACCCGCTGCTTGAGTGGGCGGGATTCCGGCGCGACGTACGCCTCGCAGCCGATGATGGGCTTGACGCCGGCCACCGTCGCCTGCTTGTGGAAGTCGTAGGTGCCGTACATGTAGCCGTGACCGGTGATTGCGACCGCCGGCATCTGCTGGCGGGAGACCTCTTTGAGCATGTCCTTCAGCCGAGCCGCCCCGTCCAGTGTCGAGTACTCGGTGTGAACGTGAAGGTCGACGGAAGAGCTGGACCGTCAGACCTTCCCGCGCGCGGTCCGGATACCTCCGCCGTCGTGTCCGCCGGGTACTACGAAGCGATACCGCCGCGGTGCGTACCGCCGCCGCTCGGCGCCGCCACGGTCGTCCCCCGCACGGTCGTCCCCCGCGCCTCGGCGACGGCGGCCTCGATCACCGCGATCGTCCGCTCCACCTCGCCGTCCGAGGTCGACCAGTTGCTTACCGAGATGCGCATCGCCGTGCGCCCCCGCCACACCGTGCCGCTCACGAACGCCTCGCCGCTCGCCGTCACCGCGGCCGTGACCGCTGCCGTCAGCCGGTCGCCCTCCGCCCGCCCGGCCGCCGTCCGGTCGCCCTCCGGGTCTGCCAGCACCCGGATCAGCACCTGGTTGAGCTCCACGACGCGGCCCGGGCCGGCTGACCCGGCTGGGCCGGCCACCGAGTTCAGCACCGTCACCCCGGGAAGAGCGGCGAGCCGCACGGCGAAGCGGTTGGCATACTCGCAGCACCGGTCCACCAGATCGCGCAGCCCCGCCCGGCCGAGCGAGCGCAGCGCCGCGTATACGGCGAAGGCCCGTGCCCGGCGGCTGAACTCCGGTGTCCAGTCGACCGGGTCGAGCCGGCCGGCGGAGTCGAGGACGAAGTAGGCCGCCGAGACCGACATCGACCGCCGGTGCGCCTCGCGGTCCGCGATGAGCGCGATCCCGCAGTCGTACGGGACGTTGAGCCACTTGTGGCCGTCGGTCGCCCACGAGTCGGCCCGCTCGACCCCGGCGACGAGGGCGCGCCGGGACGCCGCCGCCGACACCGCCGCCCACAGCCCGAACGCACCGTCCACGTGTACCCAGGCGCCGTGTTCGCGGGCCAGCGCGCACACCTCCTCGAAGGGGTCGAACCCGCCGGTGTTGACCTCCCCCGCCTGGGCGATCACGATCGTCGGCCCGCTCCCGCCGCTCTCGTCGGCAAGGGCCGCCCGCAGCGCCTCGGGGCGCATCCGCCCGAGTTCGTCGGCCTCGACGGCGATCGTCGCGCGGGTGCCGAATCCGAGCAGGCGCAACGCGGCGTCGACGGTGGCGTGCCGGGCGGCACCGACCAGGACCCGCACGGGCGGCGCCCCGGCGAGACCGTCCGTCTCGACATCCCAGCCGGCCCGCGCCAGCACCCGGTGCCGCGCGGCCGCCAGGGCGGTCACGTGCGCCATCTGGGTGCCGGTGGTGAACCCGACGGACACCCCCGACGGCAGGCCGAGCAGTTGCGCGATCCAGCGGCCGGTCAGTGCCTCGACGGCGCTGGCGGCCGGGGAGAGGGAGGCCAGGGCGGCGTTCTGGTCCCACACGACGGTGAGCAGGTCGGCGGCGAGCGCCGCCGGCAGGGTCCCGCCGATGACGTAGCCGAAGAAGCGGCCTGAGCCGGTCGCGGTGAGGCCGCCGGCCACCGCGTCGACCAGGGCGTCGATGACCGCCACCGGGTCGCTCGGGCCTGCCGGCAGCGTGTCGCCGAGCCGGCGGCGGACCTGCTCGGCGGTCAGGCTGGGGCCGACCCGACGATCGGCCAGACCCGCCAGGTAGGCGTCGGCATGCCCGGCGGCGGCGCGCAGTGCCGCGCGGAGCGCGTCAACGGGCGGCATGCCTCGCATCGGTGGATCTCCTCGTCCGAGATGGATGATCGTTCGCCAGCGGGTCCGATGCCCGGCGGCGTCAGTCGGCCGCCACCGCCGCCGCCGCCGCCGCCGCCGGTGGCCGGGCGTGCGCCGCCGTTCGGCCCTCCC
>NZ_CDWWXB010000058.1:10698-17049 GCF_977971855.1 Frankia sp. CoWAU3
CTCCCGGCCCTCCCGCGCTCCCGGCCTCCCGGCCCAGCCAGTCCAGCACCAGCTCGGCGGTGAGCTCCGTCGCCTTGAGCATCGGCATGTGGCCGAACCTGTCGAGGATCTCCACCCGCCAGTCCGGGCGTTCCGCGGCGACATGGCGTGCCACGCCCACCAGGATCAGCCGGTCGGCGGAGCCGTGGACGAGCAGCGTCGGTTGCCGGACGGTGCGGACCATGTGCGCGAGCGAGGCCGGGCGCACCAGCGCCGCGATCGCCGCCGGCGGGACGCGGCCGGGGTCGGCGCAGAGCCGCCGCAGGTTCTTGTCGACGAGCTGGTGGGGGGTGTAGCGGCCGCGGCGGTACGCGAGGACCGCCGCGGCGAGGCGGGGGACCGGCAGACCGGGGTGAGCAGCGGGGCGAAGGCGAGCCAGGTGAGGTGGGAGCCGCCGAGACCGTGCACGCACAGCAGCAGCGGGCCGTCGGGTGGCCCCCCGAGGTCGACGTAGTGCACCGGCCCGTCCAGCTGGGCCCAGAACGACCGGTGGTTCTCCCGGCCGAACGGGTCCGCCGAAACCGGGGGTGTGGTGACCGGGGGCGTGGTTGACCGAGGGGGCGGTCACGTCGCGGCTGCTCATGCTGTGACGGTAGGACGACGCTCCTCGTGGCCGACGGACCCGCCAGCGGTGAAACAGGCGGTGAAACAGCAAGGTCGGCCGCCCGACGGCGGCCGACCTCCAGGAGTCACAGTGACCGGGAGGCGCCGAGCCGGAGCCGGTTCGGGTTTGCGACGGACCCGAACGAGAATGTCTCCGTGGCCGGCTCGAAGACCTCCGCGCCGTCGAGGACGCCGGAGCCGGTCTCCCGCTGACCTGGTAGGGAAAGCCCCGGGACCAGGTGGGTCGTCTCGTCCTGTTCCATGCGCAACGCTCCTTCCATCGTTACCGACACCTGTCCCTAAAACGGTATCGAGTGGACGTGGCGCGCAAAGTCTCCAAGTGATCTTGGTCACACCACAAATCCGAACGATGGCAATGCGTTGCGCCCTTCATTGGCTGTCGGATGGCCCTGGCATGCGCGGATCGTGCGCAGAGCATGCGCGAGCCGTTGGTCAGGCGCGTTCAACCGGCCAACCGGCCAACCGGCTCGGTCGAAACCGGGGCCGGTCGGCCGGAGCCCGCGGCCGGGGCGGGACGTCCGGTCAGGCCCGCAGGGGCGCGCCGGAGCCGGCGGTCAGGCTGTCGGTGCCGGCGCGGTGGGGGCCGTTCCGGGAGCGGCGCCCCGGCGCGGCGGGCGGCCGTGCCCGGTCGCCGGCCGCCCGAACCGGTGCCCCTCTCGCCGGGCGGGCCGGTGCTCGTTGCCGCGAGGCGTACCGCCGCGCGGTCCCCGCCCGCCGCCCGTGCGGGCTAGCGGGATCTCGTCCTTGCTGATCCTGGGCGCGGGCGGCCCGGCGAGCTCGAGCACGATCGGATCGTCGGCGGTCGTCGGGATCGGCCTCGCCTCGATCCCGACGGCGCGCAGCAGCCCGCGCACCTTGCCGCGTTCGGCGGGTAGGGTGACGAGCACGTCCGCGCCGTCGGCGCCGGCTCGGGCGGTCCGTCCGCCTCGGTGCTGGTAGGTCTTGGCGTCCTCCGGCGGACCGAGGTGCACGACGAGCCGGATGCCGTCAACGTGGATGCCGCGGGCGGCAACGTCGGTGGCGACCAGCACCCGGTAGAAGCCGTCGGTGAAACCGGCCAGCGCCCGGGTCCGCGCCCCCTGCGGCATTCCGCCGTGCAGCGGCTCGGCCGGCACCCCGGCCCGGCTCAGCGACTCGGCCACCCAGTCGGCGTCACGCTGGGTGCGCACGAACACCAGGGTGCGCCCCGAGCCGCCGGCGAGCGCGGTCACCAGGGCGACCTGCGCGGCCCGGTCGACGGCCTCGAGCGCGTGCCGGGCGAGCGTGGTGACCTGGGAGACCTCGGAGTCCACCGCGACCAGGACCGCGTCGGGCAGGTAGTCGCGCACGAGCACCTCGACCTCCCGGTCGAGCGTCGCGCTGAACAGCAGCCGCTGCCCGTCCGCCGGAGTGGCGTCGAGCAGTGCCTTCACCGCGGGCAGGAAGCCGAGGTCACACATGAAGTCGGCCTCGTCCAGGACCGTGATCTCGATCCCGTCCAGCACGCACGCGCCGCGCTCCACCAGATCGGTGAGCCGACCCGGGGTGGCGACGACCAGGTGCACACCGCGGCGCAGCGCGGAGATCTGCCGGCTGATGGACGTCCCGCCGTACACCGGCGCGAGCCGGAGGTTGAGCGCCTTGGTCAGGGGCTCAAGCGCATCGTTGACCTGTTGGGCCAGCTCGCGGGTCGGCACGAGGACGAGCGCACGGGGCCGGCGGGGCTGGGCCGGCCCCTGGCCGGCCAGGCGGGCGAGCAGTGGCAGCCCGAAGGCGAGCGTTTTGCCCGAGCCGGTCCGGGCCCGGCCGAGGACGTTCTCCCCGGCGAGGACGTCGGGCAGGGTCGATGCCTGGACTGGGAACGGGGCGGCGATGTCCCGGTCGGCCAGCGCCTTGACAAGCCGGCGGGGCAGGCCTGCGGCCTCGAAGGACTCGGCCGGCGGCCGGGGCTCACGCGTGGTGATGGTCGGTCCGGCCGGGCGCGCCGGGCCACCGGAACGGGAGCCGCTGTACCGCGGGCCGCGCCCGCCGGCGCCGCGGCCCCGGGCCGGGCGAGGCTGGCGCTGCGGGGCGTGCGACTGCTGGGAGCCGGGGGACTGCTGGCCCGGGTGGGACTGGGAGTTTCCGTACTGAGACAGAGGATCCGCCGATCAGGTCAGGGCCGCCATGGGTCCACCCGGACTGGATGAGGTGTCCCACACCAGTCCGCGTATCGTCCGGAGGCCGGGGGTACGGCCGGGTTTCGCGACCGGACCCACCGGCGGGTCATCCCCGCTAGGGCGCTCGCACCGACCTCGCACACCCGACCGTTCGGCCGGGCGCGGACGGCCTTGCAAGCCGTCGTTCTGTTCAAGGTACATCGCCGTTCCGCCACGCGGAGTGTGAGAGACGCCGATCCTGCGGCTGTACGTCTCGGGCTCACCCGCTGGTTCGTCCCGGGTTGCTCTTTCGGGCGAGCGGGTCGCCGGCCGCGGTGCGCAGTCCCCGGTCGCGGGCGGTGACGTGCCCGGCCCAGGCCACCAGGGTGACGACGCCGACGAGTGTCCCGTAGGCACCCACCACCCGCCCGGCCGCGCTGTGCCCCGCCGCGAGATTCACCACCGCGTCACCGAGCCCGAACACGACCGCGAGCCCGAGCCTGAGCCTGAGCCCGGCGGGCGTCGCCGCCCGCCCGCCCGCCGCCGCGATGGTCCGTCGCCGGGTGGCCGACGGCCGCGACGTCCGACCGGCGTGCAGCGAGCTCAGCACGAGTGGCCCGAGGATCGCCGTGACAGCCAGCAGCTCCATGGTGGTGCTGCGGTGGGGCGTCACGAGGAACCAGGAGCTCACGGCGAACGCGGCGGTCGGACCGGGGGAGACCGGCCCCACGCACGTGGGTGGTTCCACCGGAATGCCCGATCCCGCGGCGGTGCCCGGTCTCACCGGAGTGTCCGATCCCACGGCGGGGTCCGGCCCGATGGGGGCACCGGATCCGACCCGGCAGCCCGGTCCGACCCCGGCGTCCGCGAGGCTCGGACGAGGCGCGCTGAGCACGAGCAGCGGTGCGACCAGCAGGAGAAGGTAGTGGCTCCACACGATCGGGGAGGCGAGGATCGCGGCGGCGACGGCACCGGCGAACAGCAGCCGTTCGTCGTGGCCCCGCCGGGTGGCCGCCCAGCAGACCGCGAGGACGGCCAAGGCGCAGAGCCGGGCGATCGAGGCGGCGGCCTCCATCGCGACACCGATGTTGACAAGCAGGCCGGTGAGGCTGAGCCCGTTCGGGGCCTCCGCCCGGGCGAGCGCGTCCAGCATGCCGACGTAGGTGGCTGTTCCCACCGGGCTGAGCAGCTCACCGGCCAGGAACAGGGCGCTGAGACCGGCGAGGGCCACCATCCAGGCCCGCAACCGGCGGGCGAGCAGCAGCCAGAGCAGCAGCGGCGCGAGAAACAGCTTGCTGTAGACGAGCAACGCGACGACGCCGCCACAGGTCCAGGGCCGGTCGCGTCGTTGCCAGGCCAGCGCCAGCCCCGCGAACAGCAACGCGTTGAGGGTGCCCATCTGCAGCCCGATGATGGTGCACGACGGGGCGATGACCAGCGCGTACACCCGCCAGTCCCGGGCGCCGGCGAGGTGGGTCCCGCCGAGCAGGGCGAGCACGGATCCCGCGACGAAGATGTCGTCCGCATGTGCCAGGCAGGACAGCGGCGCGAACGGCATCGCCGTGAGGTAGGGGTAGACGAACGCGAAGCCGGAGTACACCGCCCCCGTGCCGGGGGCGGGATAGGGATCGAGCCCGTGCCGTACGGCCGCGCCGGCCCGCAGGAAGACGTCGACGTCGTAGTGGCCGATCCGGGTGATCAGTCCGAACCAGACCAGCATGATCAGTCCGGCGACCGGCAGGCTGGGCCGACCGGGTGGCGTCGGCCATGGCAGTCCCCGGACGAGCTGTCGGTTATCCGGGCCGGGCCGGCTCCCA
The DNA here is from genome assembly GCF_977971855.1 of Frankia sp. CoWAU3. Taxonomy (NCBI): domain Bacteria; kingdom Bacillati; phylum Actinomycetota; class Actinomycetes; order Frankiales; family Frankiaceae; genus Frankia; species Frankia sp. CoWAU3. Next base: position 15,296 of record NZ_CDWWXB010000058.1, read on the forward strand.
CGCTCGTCGCCACGGCGATCGTCCTCGTTGCCCCGCATGCTTCCCTCAGCTCCACCCGTTGCGTCAGAAGGCGAGTTCGGTGACCAGGTGGATGATCAGTCCCACGAGGGCGCCGACGACGGTGCCGTTAATCCGGATGAACTGCAGGTCGCGACCGACGTGCAGCTCGATGCGCCGGGAGGCCTCGTCGGGCTGCCAGCGGCCGACAGTATCTCCGATGACCGCGGCGATGTCGTCCTTGTACCGGCACACCACGCGGGTGGCCGCGTTCGCCACGGTGTGGTCGACGGTGCGCGCCAGCTCCGGATCGGTGGCGAGCTGGGCGCCGAAGGCCGCGAGTTCGTCGGTCGCGCGGACCCGGGCCGTGCTGCCCGGATCGGAGGCGAGATCGAGCAGGATGCTCTTCGCCGTGGCCCACATGGCGGAGATCACCCGGTCGACCTTGGGATGGGCCAGGAGCCGGTACTTGATCTGCTCGACCTGCGGTCCCAGCGCCTCGTCGGTGCGCAGCCGGCCGGCGAAGCCGTGCAGGAACGCGTCCAGGGCGCGGCGTGCCCGGTGCTCGGGGTCGGTGCGCAGCGCTTCGGTGAAGCGCAGCGCCTCGCTGTACGCCTTGGCCGCGACCGCCTCGTCCAGCCACTTCGGAGACCAGCTTGGTGCCCGCTCCTGCACGGTGCGGGTGAAGACCTCCGGGTTCTGCTTCAACCAGGTCTCGGCCTCGGTGACGATCACGTCGACCAGTCGATGGTGCAGCCGGTCCTCGACCACCCGTTCCAGCGCCATTCCGAGAGCCCCGGCCCAGGGCCGTTCGACGATGCGGGGCAGCACCGCCTTCTCGACGAGTTCGCGGACCAGGTCGTCGTTCATCCCGGAGACCACCGCGGTGAACCGCTCCGCCGCCTCGGTCGTGACCCGTTCGGCGTGCGACGGCTGGCGCAGCCAGGCACCGGCCCGGGCGGACACGCCGATGCCGTCGATCTTCTTCCGGATCACGTCCTCGGCGAGGAAGTGGGTGCCGACGAAGTTCTCCAGACTCCGACCAAGCGCGTCCTTACGTCGAGGAATGATCGCCGTGTGCGGGATCGGGAGGCCGAGTGGGTGGCGGAACAGCGCGGTCACCGCGAACCAGTCGGCCAGTGCGCCGACCGCGCCCGCCTCGGTGGCCGCGGCCACGTACCCGATCCACCCCGGGCCACCGTGGGCCTGCCAGCGGGCGGCGAGGAGGTAGATCGTCACCACCGCGGCCAGCAGGCTGCCGGCGATGAGCCGCATCCGGCGAAGCCCGCGGCGCAGGCCCACCTCGTCGGTGGTGCCGCGCGCGAAGCCAGCCGACACCGGCCCGGAGACACCCTCCGGATCGTTCATCGCCGCCCGTTCGGTCGGCAGCCCGTCCCGCCGCCCACTGAGATCCTCCTGCTCGTTCCGCCAGCCGGATCGGCGCGGACCGATCAGGCTGGCGGGCGAGCCTGGCGGTGCCGGACGAGGCGATCCTCGGCCACCTTATGCGGGAGCACCGCCCATCCGGACCGGCGTGGGGATCATTCGGTCTGGCGCCGGATCCGTTGCTGGATGACGACCAGATCGACGATGGCGACGAGGGCGAGGAAGGCGAGGAAGGCTGCGCCGGCTGTCTGTCCCCGGACGGCGAAGAAACCGGCGAAGACCCCGCAGAACACCAGGCCGAACGCGGCGAGGACGCGGCGTAGCCCGAATGCGCTGTGAGCCGGGGGGAACCCCAGGGCTGCGCGAAGGTC
>NZ_CDWWXB010000059.1:0-4987 GCF_977971855.1 Frankia sp. CoWAU3
AAACGACAAGCTCAGACAGGGCGCGTAACCGGACACGATCAGCCACGCCCGCCGAGCGGCAGCCCCGGAGGCAGGACCCCCTCATGCACCACCGCGCCATGCCCGGCCTGCTGGTCGGCCTCGCGCTGCTGGTCGGCCTCGTGATGACGACCGCTCCGGCCGGCGCCGCCGTCCCGCCGCATGCGGCCGGGCCCGGCCCGGCTCCGATCGCGCCCGCCCGAGGCTCGCAGTGGTACCACGCTGTCCTGGGACTCGCCCAGGCGCACCGGATCAGCCAGGGCGCGGGCACGGTGGTGGCCGTCATCGACGGCGGGGTCGACGCCAGCCAACCCAAGTTGTGGGGTCAGCTGCTTCCCGGTACCGGCATCGGCCCCGGGGCGGCGCGGGACGGTTGGCGCGACGATGATCCGAACGGCCACGGCACCGCCATGGCGGGCATCATCGCCGGTCGCAACGACAACGGCCGGCCCGAGGTCCGCGGCATCGCCCCGGCCGCCAAGATCCTGCCCGTCTCGACCGGCGCCGAGGCGAACTCGGAGGAGGTCGCGATCGGCATCCGCCGGGCGGTCGACCTGGGCGCCGACGTCATCAACCTCTCCCTGGGCTCGGCGGGGACGGCGACCCCGGACGAGGAGAAAGCGGTCGGCTACGCCCTCGCGCACGACGTGGTGGTGGTCGCCTCGGCGGGGAACGTCGAGTCCGGCGACACCGCGATCAACTCCCCCGCCAGTATCCCGGGGGTGGTCGCGGTGACCGGATCGACGGCCGCTGGTGGTTTCTGGCGGGAATCGGCCCACGGGCCGCGGGCCGTCATCGCCGCGCCGGCCCCCGGTATCCGGGCCCCCGTCCCGACCCGGGTCTCCCCGGACGGCCTGGACACCGGGGGCGGCACCTCGAACTCCGCGGCGATCGTCGCGGGCGTTGTCGCCCTCATCCGGGCCGCCCAGCCGGACCTGGACGCACCCAACGTCATCGAGCGGCTCGTCTACACCGCGCGGGATGCGGGCTCTCCTGGCCGCGACGATGAGTTCGGCTTTGGCATCGTCGACCCCGTCGCGGCGCTGACCCGGGCCGTGCCGGTGGTCAGGAGCAATCCGCTGCTGTCGGCACCGACACGCTGGGGGGTGGGGGGCCCGCGCCGGCCGCCGGCCGCATCATGCCCGGCGGCCAGGCCCGGGGATCCGCCGGCGACGCGACGACCCACGGGGCCGGCGCCACACTCACGAACACCGGTCCGATCGGCGCAGCCGGCCCAGGATCATCGAAACCCTCGCCACTGGTCTGGACCGCCGGGCTCGGGATTGCGGCCTCGCTGGGCGTCCTGCTCGGGATCGTGACACATCTGCTGTACGCCTGGCAGCGCGCGACGCGGGCGGGACCGGGCCGCACGGGCAGCCGCGTCCGCCCGAGCTCCCCTACCGGGTGATCTCGCCGTGACACGGTGGACCGGCGCGCCACTTCTACCATGGTCCCATGACACATGCGCTCCTGGACGAGCTGTCCTGGCGTGGACTCCTCCACGACAGCACCGATCCCGCCGAACTGCGGGAGCACCTCGACAGCGGACGGCGGCGCTGCTACATCGGCTTCGACCCGACGGCCCCCTCGCTGACGATCGGCAACCTGCTGCCGATGACCCTGCTGATCCGGGCCGCACGGGCGGGGATCGGCGCGGTCACCCTGTTCGGCGGTGGCACAGGTCTGATCGGCGACCCGTCGGGCAAGTCGGTGGAACGCAGCCTGCTCACCGCCCAGGAGGTACGGACGAACATGCTCGGACAACAGGAGATCATGGAGTCCGTCTTCGCCCGGGCCCTGGACTCCGGCCAGCTCCCGCAGTTCGTCGACAACGCCGACTGGCTCGACGGACTCGGAATGATCGAATTTTTGCGGGACGTCGGCAAGCACTTCCCCGTCACCGAGATGGTCCGCCGTGACTCGGTGCGCCGGCGGCTGGACGATCCCGACGTCGGCCTGACCTACACCGAGTTCAGCTACTCCCTGCTCCAGGCGTACGACTTCCGCCGCCTGTGCGAGGACCACGGGGTCACCCTCCAGATGGGCGCCTCCGACCAGTGGGGCAACATCGTCGCCGGGATCGACTACGTGCGACGGGTGCTGCGCACCCAGGTACACGGGCTGACCTGCCCGCTGCTGCTGCGTTCGGACGGCACGAAGTTCGGCAAGTCGGAGAAGGGTGCGGTCTGGCTCTCGGCCGACCGCACCTCGCCATACACCCTGTACCAGTTCGTGATCAATCTGTCCGACGACGAGGCACGCCGGTTCGCCCTGTTCTTCTCGCTCATCGACCGTGAGCCGCTGGAGCGGCTGTTCGCCGAGCACGCCGAGGCTCCGGGTAAGCGGGCGTTGCAGCGTCGCCTGGCGCGGGAGATCACCGCACTGGTGCACGGTCAGGCCGCGGTCGACGCGGCCGAGGCGGCGTCGGCGGCGTTGTTCAGCGGGGACGTGAAGGCGATCGGCGCGGATCTGCTCTCCGACGTCTTCGCCGACGTACCCACGGTCGAGGAGCCGGCCGCCCGGCTCGAGGATGACGGCTGGCCGGTTGTCGATCTGCTGATCGCCACCGGCCTCGCCAGCAGCAAGCGGGATGCGCGCGAGCACCTGGGCAACCATGCGGTCCTGGTGAACGGGGAACGGGTCGGCGTGGAAGCCACCGTCGGGACCAAGGATCTGCTGCACGGCTCGGTCATCCTGGTCCGCCGCGGTCGCCGGGAATGGCGGGTAGCCCGCTTCACCTGAGCCCGGGACCAGCGAGCCCGGGACCACCGAGTTCACTGTTCACTTCCCCGCCTGGCCAGAGGGACGAATCGAACAAACAGCCCACTGAACAGGCAGGGAACGAACGAGGAACGGGCGCGGCTACTGGGCCGGCGGTCCGACCAGCAGGCCCTTGATATATGCGGCGTGCTCGTCGGCCACTGCCTTCCTGCCCCGGGCCCGAGAGAGCACCGTACGCCCGGCGTAGCCGGCGACGAGCATCGAGCGCATCACGTTCACCCGAGCCGGCGCATTGTGCTTACGCAGATAACGCACCATGGACGCACCGCGCATCTGCAGCATCCATGTCTTACCGGCCCCGGAACCTCCCGCCCCGTGGGGTACCAGCAGATCGGTGCGCAGCTTCTGCCGCAGCCCCGCCTCACGGATCGCCCGGCCGAGCGCCATGTCCTCGTTGTAGACGTAGAACGTCTCATCAAAGGCGCTCAGTTCGAGGAAGGTGGACCGGCGGACGGCCATGCAGGCGCCGGTCAGCCACTCGGGGTTCATCGGGCGGCCCGGTGTCGGCCGGGCGAACAGCGCCGAGCTCGGCGCCACCTTGTGCGCTCCCAGCACGTGCAGCAGCACCCGGCGAGGCGTCGGCTCCCAGCCGCCGTTACCGAGCTCGGGCTTGTCGTCGTGCCCCTTCATGGTGGCCGCGCTGGTCACCAGTTCGGGATCGGCGATGAGGTCGTCGACCAGCGTGTCGATGACCTCCACGGTGGGCCGGCTGTCCGGGTTGCCGAGCACCACGTACTCGTAGCGCGACGAACGGATGCCCATGTTGGCGGCCTTCGCGAATCCCTTGCCGCCACCGGAGTCGAGGTAACGGCTGTTGGGCCGGTCCGCGATCAGCTCGTCAACGCGGTCGACGCCCTCCGCGTTATCGATGATCACAACCGGCATGTCCAACGGAAGGGTCGCGAAGAGCTGCTCGAGCTGGCCACGGCTGTGAAAACTGACCAGTACCAGCTCGTACTGCCACCTGGACCGGTTGGGCTTCTCGACGGACATGGCGGCACGCTCCTCACTGCGTGTGCTGACGCGCACTCAGGTGGATATCCACGCCTCGTGCGGTGTTGCGGTGTTGCGGTGTTGCGGTGTTGCGGTGTTGCGGTGTTGCGCCACACGGTATTCCCGCCCCATGGCGGGTGGTATTTCGATAGGCGTAGCCGGTGACGGACCGCGGTGGGTTCTCCGGTCGAGGCCGGTCCCGGCCGGCGTCAGCGGCGTCAGTTGCCGGAGTAGGTGAGTTGCCGGAGTAGGTCAGTTGCCGGCCGGCGCCAGCTCGGTCGGCGGGCCAGGCGGCGTCGTCTGCCCCGGTGGCAGGACCGACCCCGGGGACGCCGGTGACGTCGCGGAGGCCACGGCCGGCCGCTCCGGCTTGGGCCAGACGGCGGGCCGGTCCCGGGCCACAAAACGCCGCACCCCGCCGAGCGCGACGGCCTGCAGGAAGAAGACCTGCGCGACCAGGCGGGTCGGGCCGGGCGGCGTGCGCCCGGTCAGCAGCGCCGCGGTACTCACAGCGCCGACGGCGTTGCCGGCCAGGAACAGCCGGGCGATCCAGCTCCGGCGGGCGGCCGGGAGGGCGAGCCCCACCAGGACAACCTGCGCCAACGGGCCGAATGACGAGCGGACCAGCCGGTGGCCCCACAGTTGCGGGGTGACCGGCAGCGCGCCGGGCACCAGCGCCGCCCGGCGCCGCCAGAGCATGTCGAGGTTGCCAGCGACGATCCGGGTCCGCCGCTCCCACTCCGCCGAGTAGTCCGGGCTCGACGACTCGATCGAGTACGCCTCGGGTTCGTAGACGACCCGCAGCCCCCCTTCGAGGATGTCGAGAGCCAGCCAGGCATCGTCGACGGCCACGTCCGCGGGCAGGGGCCGAAACGCCTGGCGGCGGAAGGCCAGCATCTCGCCGACCACGCCGATGGTCGCGCCGGTCGCCGACTCGCAGCGCTTCAGCCAGGACTCGAACTTCCAGTAGAAGCCCTGGGCTCCGTCGGGATCGTCAACCTGCTTCTCCCCCGCCACCGCGCCGACCGCCTCGTCGGTGAAATGACGGGCGGCTGCCCGCAGGGCACCGGGCGCGAGCACAGCGTTCGCATCGGTGAGCACCACGAGCTCGTGGGTGGCGGCGGCGACTCCCCGGTTGACCGCCCGCGCCTTGCCGAGGCGTTCCCCGGACGACAGCACCCGCGCGCCGGGCCGG
>NZ_CDWWXB010000059.1:5309-15425 GCF_977971855.1 Frankia sp. CoWAU3
CGGCCCGGGATAGTCCGTGCGGGTGAGTTCATCCAGTTTCGCCCCGATCACCGCCGACTCCCGATAGGCGGAGACGACCACGCTCAGTCCCGGCCAGATCTCAGGGTCCGGCGGTGCCGTCGACTCCAGACCACGGCTGCGCAATCCGATATAGATCGGATACAAGACGTGACCGTAAACGGTTGTGGCTCCCAGCGCCGCCACAGCGGCACCTCGACCGATGGTCCGGACACCTGTCATGGCGGTTACCGTAGCGTTCCGCCGGTCAGCCACAACCAACGGCTCCGTCCTTTGCGGTACGGCGCCATTGACGCCATGACGCCGCGCAGCCGTGGCACCCGCACCGCGCCAAAGTCGTCCCGCGGAATCGGATGGACCCCCGGCGGACCTGCGCGCACCTCGACCCCACCCTCACCTCACGACACTCTTGTCATCTACCTGGAACTGTCCGCGACACCCCGCGCGAGTACCGAGCCCGCAGTCGTTACCCGACCCCACGGTCGTTACAGTTGTCCGGTGAGCGACTCCACGCGCTGGATCGTCGTTGTCGAGGAACCGTTTCTCCCGGCGGACGCGGGCGGCCGGGTGGAGACCTTCAGCTTCCTCACCGCGGCTTCCGCGGCCGGCGTTCGGATGCAGGTCCTGGTGCCTTCCCGGGAGAACCTGGATATCGCCGTGTACGAGGAGGCCGTGCCGGGTTCGGCCGTCATCCGGCTGCCTCGTGACGACAGCCCACGGGCACACCTGACGGCCCGGCCATTCATGCACGCATCCCGGCCGGTCGGTCCGTTGCGCCGCGCGCTGGAGTCGACACCGCCACGAGCCGACGCCGTGATCAGTTACAGCTGCCGGACGTCGCATCTCGGCGAGGAGGTCGCCCGGATCTGGCAGCTGCCGCATCTGGTGCGCGCGCACAACGTCGACTCGGAGTTCTTCCGGGTGCTGGCCCGCAACAGCTCGGGGCCGCGCGCCGTCGCCTACGAGCTGGAGTATCACAAACTGCGGCTGGCGGAGCTTTCGATGCACCACTCTCCGCTCATCACCTGCATCGCGGACATCTCGCTGGAAGACCACAACTGGCGGCGTACGCGGGCGAGCATCCCAACGTTCCACCTGCCGCCGTTCCTGCCCGTCGGCGCCCTCACCGCACCGACGGGCACCGGGTCGGCCGGCACCGAGCCGACCCCGCCGGGCCGGAAGCCGGCGCCTCGGGACAGCGCCGGCAAAAAGCTGATCTTTGTCGGCTCGCTGGACACCCCGACCAACATCGAAGCCCTGCGCTGGTTCCTCGGCGGCTGCTGGCCGACGATCCGGGTCCGCCATCCCGACGCGACCTTCCAGGTGGTGGGGCGGCGTCCGGAGGAGGGCCTGGCGGCATGGCTCGGTGGCTTCGAGGGCGTGGAGTTGCACACCGACGTGCCGAGCGTCGCCGGTTACCTCGCCACCGCCACCCTGTCGGTGAACCCGATGCGTTCGGGATCCGGCGTGAACATCAAGGCGATCGAGGCAATGGCGGCGGGAACGCCGGTCGTGAGCACACCCACCGGCAGCCGCGGCCTCGGCTGGACGCCCGGTACCCACCTGCTCGTCGCCGAGGACGCGGGCGCCTTCGCCGACGCCGCCTGCAGCCTGCTGGAACAGCCCTGGAAGGCTGCCGAGATCGGAACAGCCGGCCAGGCCTACGTGCTACAGGAACTCGACCACACGGCGCTCATCGGTCGCATCCAGGAACATCTGACGCCAGCCTGAGTCCCTGCCCGCCGGCCCATCTCCCGCCGGGCCTCACCGAGCCGACGGAGCAGACCGGTGGACGGGAGACCGGTGGACGGGAGGCATATCAGAAGGTGAGCATCACCTTACGGGCGTCGAACGCCTCCGCGTAGCGCGTCCCGCACTCGACGCCACGCAGCCGCAGGGTCGCGCGGAAGGTCTCGTCGTCGAACCAGGCGCGGTCCTGCTGGCTGCGGAAATGACGTTTGAGATGATCGAGTTTCGCCCCGACCGTTTCCTCGAGGATCGGGACGTACAGGCTGGGGGACAGCCGGTCAGCCTCCCATTTCGGGATCTCGTAGCCGAGGATGAGCGCCCCGCGAAAGGCCTGCCACGCCAGCTCGCCGAGCACCCGGTGATCCTGGTGGGCATCCGCGAGCGCCGGGGCGAACACGATGTCCGGGGTGACCTGGCGGGCGATCTGCAGCAGGACCTCCTTGACCCCGCTCCACTCCCGCGGGAGGAAACCGTCCCGGACCTCGTGCAGGTGCAGCGAACCGAGCGAGGAGCCGAGCAGTTCACGCGCGCTCTCCTCCGCCTCCGAGCCGCGCTCGCCCTCGCCCGAGAAGACCACCCAGTGCACGGTGGCCTCCGGATGGGCGGCCAGCAACTGCATGATCGTGGCAGCGGCGCCGATCTCCACGTCGTCCGCATGTGCCCCGAGGGCCACGACGCTGTATGCCCGACCATCGGCCGGCGGGCCCGCCGTCAACGCCAGCATCCGGCACTCCTCCGCGCTCGCTCGCCCTTTCTCTCCCCCTCATGCCAGTGCACGAAGCCTCCGCTCCCCGGTTCCCCGACAACCGGCCATGCCGTTGACCTTTCGCATCCATGCCAACACTTGAAGTAGCCAAGCATCCGGAGTGTCCGCCGGACCGGCAGAAACACGCGGCGTCCGTCGAGCGGTTCAGAGCAACGCGTGATAGCGGTTCTGCGCGGGCTCCAGACCGTCGGCGATGAGCATCTCGACCGAGTCGGCCGCGTGTTCGAGCAGGAGGGGCAGCTCACGGCGTTCGGTCGAAGTGAAGTCCCGCAACACGAAGTCGGCCGGATCCATCCGGCCGGGCGGACGGCCGATGCCGACCCGGACCCGCAGATAGTCCCGCGTCCCGAGCGCTGAGGAGATGGACCGCAGACCGTTGTGGCCGTTGTCCCCACCGCCGCGTTTGAGCCGCACGGCCCCGAAGGGGATGTCAAGCTCATCGTGCACCACGATGAGTCGGGAGACCTCGACCTTGTAGAAGCTCCGGGCCGCCGCGACAGGACCGCCGGAGAGATTCATGAAGGAGAGCGGACGAGCGAGGACCGCCCACGCCCCGGCCAGGCGGGTCTCTGCGACATCGGCCCGGGAACGGTGCGACTTCAGCCGCGACCCGGTCCGCTCGGCGAGCAGGTCCACGACCATGAAGCCGGCGTTGTGCCGATTGCCGGCATAGGCCGGTCCGGGATTGCCGAGACCGGCGACGAGCCAGGGCCCATCGCCGGCCGGAGTGATCATCATCGGCAGACGACATCGGCGATGGAGCGGATCCGCCTAGACGGACGCGCTCGCGACGCCGGCTTCCTCCGCCACCGGAGTCTCGCCGAGCGAGGCCTCCTGCTGGGCGTTCGTCCGCTTGGCCAGGCACTGCACGACGACCAGGTCGGGATCGGCGTCGAGCTCGGAGCCTGCCGGCAGCACCAGCTGGCGGGCGAGAATGCTCGTACCTGGCTCGAGCCCGGTGATATCGACCTCGATGGGGCCGGGCAGCCGGGTGGCGTCGGCCTTCACCGCGATCGTGGTGACCTGCTGGTCGACCAGGGTGTCCGGGTGTGGTTCCCCGATCACCTGCACGGGGATGTCAGCCACGACCTTCTCGCCCCGGGCCACGAGCACGAGGTCGATGTGCTCGAAGCTGCCCTTGATCGGGTGGCGCTGGACATCCTTCGCGAGCGCGAGTTCGGTCCCCTCGGCCAGTTCGAGCGTCAACAGGACGTTCGTGCCGGCGTCGGTCTTGAAGGCGTGGAGGAGGTCGTGTGCGGGCAGCGCGATGTGACGCGGCGGCTTACCGTGACCATAGAGAACAGCCGGGACCTTGCCGGCCCGACGGGTGCGACGAGCCCCGCCCTTACCGAACTCGGTGCGCGGCTCCGCGGCGATGCGGACCTCGGACATGGCGGCGCTCATCCTTTCCTGAACTGGGGATCCGGCGCCGGAGGGCGGTGGAACCACCGCGGCGCGGTCCTTCACAGTACCGGACGCGCCATGGCATGGGGGAAACGACCCCGTTCTGTCAAGCCCCTGGGTGCGTCGCGGCCTTGGTCACCCTGCCCGGTCACACCGGGCCGCACCTCAGCGCACCCGCGGCCGGATGGTGGCAGCGGGGCGGACCTCCACCTTGGCCGGTAGCCGCGGACGACCGACCGCGGTCCGGGCTCGATGGAGCACCGGGCCACGGATGTCGTCGAGCACGCCGGCGACCCCCGGCCCCGGGACAACGGTGACCGCGATCTCCAGCACGGGTTCCCGCCTGCCGCGCAGCACCGCCCGCACCGCCTCGACGCCCGCGATCCCGAGCACGTCGTCCTCGACGGCGTCGGTCAGTGCCGCGGCGGACAAATGGACAGCGCCGAGCGCATCACCCGTCACGTAGAGTCCACGACGCCGCGCCGCCAGCGCCGTCTGCGCCCGAAGCCACCCGAGGGCAAGCAGGACGACCAGCCCGGAACCGATCCCCACGACGAGCCAGAACCAGGCGTGGGAGGTCGGGTAGGAACGGGTGTCGGCGTCGAGCACCGCCTCGTCGGCGACGTCGTTTCCGAACGCACCGGCCCCCACCAGCAACGCGAGAACACCGGCCGCGAGGCAGAGCAACCCGACTCCGACCAGGGCGACCCGGTTGAGGCGGTCGGGCGGCGGCTCGGACAGCCCAGCCGGCCTCCCGCCGGGCTCCGCGGGTACCCCGCCACCCGCCGAGCGGCCCTCGGCGGCCTGCCCGCCCACTGCCCGCGTCTCGGTCATGCCGCACCGCCACCGGCCCGGCCCGCCCCGTTGACGGTCCGGTCCGCGGCCGGCGGGGTCGCCTGGATGCGCAGCTCGAGCGGCTCAGCCAACTCGAAGGAGACAAGCGTAGAGGCCAGGACGGCACCCGCGCGCTCCCGCGCGCCACCGGCGGCACGCTGCCGAAGGCGCAGGCGGACGTCGGCGGTCCGGTCACGGACCCGAACCCGGGCGGCCCGCACCCCGTCGACGGTCAGGGCTGCGGAGCGCAGCGCCCACGCAACCCCTCGCCGCTCGACGAAGACAATGGTCTGCGCGCAGCTGCGCCGCACGGCGAGTCGGGACGGTGTTCCGCGCCACGCTCCGAGCCAGATCAGCAGCAGGCCGACCAGAACGCAGATCCCCGCGGCCAGTCGGACTGGCCCGGAGGAGCAGGCCGTGTCCGCCAGGTCGTCCGCCCACGCCGGCCAGTCGACCACGACGTAGCCCCTGCCACCACCGGCCGCGGCCACGATCTCGATGACGGTGATGCCCCCGACGGCCACGATCAGCGCGGCGAGCAGTCCGGCAACGATCCTGCGCCCCACCCGCACGGCACCCTCCCCTAACCGAGCCCAACCTTGTCTGTTACCCGTGGTCTGTTACCCGTGGTCTGAACGCGAACCGGAGGGACAGAAGAGGGCCGCTACCCATCGGAGGGCAGCGACGGGATATCGATGTCCAGGTGTGCCACGCGCACACCCGTGAGCGCCGCGACCCGGTCCCGCACCTCGCACCGGACCAGCTCGGCCGTCTCCGTGACCGGGATCGGGTAACGCACGGAGAACGACATCGTCAGTCGGGCGGTGGCTCCCTCCATCTTCGCCGAGACCCGTGGCCGCCCGGCACGCCCACGACGCCGCGCGCCGCCACGGCGCGGGAATCCGCGTGGCGGTCCGGTAACGCCGACGACATCCGCCGCCGCCATGGCCGCGATCTTCTCGACAACCCGGTCCGCCACCCGCAGGGAACCGGCCCCCGCCCGCCTACCCGCGGGACGGCCCGGTCGCGCACGCTCCCTCTCGTTCACCGCCGCCCCCGACGCCGGTCACCGCCCACATAACGGGTGATATCGAGATCACCATCCACCACCTTGCCGATGACCAGCCCTATCGCACCGAAGACCAGCACGATCAGAAACTCGCTGAAGCCCCCGAAGGCGAGGGCGAGTCCGGCGATCAGACCGATGATCAGGCCAAGCGCGCTCGATCGCATGTGGCTCTTCCCCTTTCCTGGCCCGTCCAGCCCGGCCCGTCCGCAGTACCCGGTCCGCCCCTCTGGACCGGCAGATCGAGGGGCATCCCGCGTGATCGTCACATGGAACCGAGCCCGGGGTGCGGTCCCGCGGACCCGGTGTCGCCTCAGCGCACCCGAGGACCACGGCCGGGGCCGAACCGCGCCCGGCGGTGCGACCACCACCGGCGCGTGGAGGCGGAACACCGGCGCCCGCGACCGCGAACCCAGGCGAACAGGATGTCCGCGGCGGTGGGCCGGTGATGGGTGGTGAGGCGGACACCCGGAACACCCGGAACACCCGGCCCGTCCGGCCCATCCGGCGCGGATCGCAGGGCCCGCAGGCCGGCGGCGAACGCCTGTGGATCACCTCCCCGATCCGGATGGTGCGTGCGGATGAACGCGCGGATCTCGGCTCTGCGTCGGGCGGCGTCGGGCTGGCGTCGGGATGACTCCTGCCGCCGATCGGAGGTCACGGCGCCCCCATCCCCGGCACCCCCGCACCCGGCACCCCCGAACGGGGCGTCTCCGGACCGACTACCGCCGCGTCCGGCCCCTGCGGACATGACCGGTACGGATCCGGAACTGCCAGATCACGGATGACGACGTCGACCCGGGGACAGCCGGGTTCGACCGCCAGCACCGCGGCGCGCACCCGGGCGGCGAGCTCACCGAGCCGTTCCCCGTACCGGCACACGATCTGCACCAGGATCCCGTCCGGCCGTACCCGTACCCCCTCCACCCGGCGGCCCGGAAGGTAGGTCGCGACCTCGGCCGCAGCGCCCGCCCCGCCGTCCGGAACACGGTGACGATCCTCGTGCCGGACCGGCGCGCCGATGAGCCGGACGACACCGGGACAGGACAGCACGGTCCGGGCCACGGCATCCGGGTTCCAGGCGAACCCGCTCACCGGCCCGGCCGCTGTCGGGTTCGTGCTCATTCGACCCGCCGCGACTCTTCCGACTCCTCCTCGCCGATGTAGACGTCGTCGATCGCGATGTTCACCTCGGTGACCTCCAGGCCCGTCATTCCCTCCACAGAGGTGACGACGTTGTGCCGGATCGAGTGGGACAGATCCACGATGGAGACCCCGTAGTCGCAGACGACGTCGAGGTCGATCGCGGCCTGCCGTTCCCCGACCTCCACCGCGACCCCCTGGGAGGCGCTGGCCGACGCGCCGGGGATGCGGGCCCGGAACGAACCCATCGCGCGGGCCCCGCTCGAGCCCAGGTTGTGTACCCCGGAGACCTCGCGTGCCGCGACACCGGCGATCTTGCTGACGACGGCGTCCGCGATCGACGTCCGGCCCCGGCCGGTCATCAGCTCGGTGGATGTCTTGCGCTCCGGCACGGTGGTGCGACGCGCACCACCTGCGTCCGAGGCCTTCGCCTCGGGCCCGGCCGCGCTGGTTGTGGTGGTCATGGTGCTCCTTCCTGGCCGGCATCGTCGGAGCGCCCAAAGCGGTGGAAGGGGTCAGGTCCGACCAGGAGCGGGACGTCGAGGGACGATCCGTCCGGGCGCTCTCCGGTGCGGCCGTTCACGATCAGGGATACCCGAATTCTCCGGTCGGACAACAACCCGTTCCCGTCGGCACAGCTACGATCACTGAACGGAAGCGCGCATCGTCCCCGCCGCGTCGCCGGGAGCCGATTCGCTGCGTCCCTCGCGATCCTTCACGGGCGGACGCTCATCCGCTCCCGGCGTGGGCGGATAGGTTTGGGTGCCGGCCGCCACCGAACGCCACGCCGCCCAGCGGGCGCGCGTGCGTCCGAGCGAAGGAGCATCCGCTGCCTCAATCCCACCCGGGTCCGCGCCGAAGCGTCGGAGCCGGCCCCGCCACCGTCACCGTGCGAGCCCCCGCCAAGGTCAACCTGCATCTCGGCGTCGGACCGCTCCGACCGGACGGCTACCACGACGTCATCACAGTGCTGCAGGCCGTCTCGCTGTTCGACGACGTCTCGGCGACGTCCGTCGATCCCCCGCGGTTCCACGACCCGGGGCCATCGACCACCGACGGGGACAGCCGGTCCAGCGGGGACGGCCGGTCCAGCGGGGACGTCGTCGTGACCGTCGAGGTGTCCGGGGAGGGCGCCGACCCGGCGTCGCTGGGTCCGGCGACGTCCACGCCGGAGGTCTCCATCGTCCCCACCGGCCGGGACAACATCGCCGTCCGGGCCGCTCACCTGGTTGCCGAGGCCGCGGGCATCACCTCGGAACGGGTTCATCTCACCCTGACGAAGGGCATCCCCGTCGCCGCGGGGATGGCCGGGGGCAGCGCCGACGCGGCGGCGGCGCTCGTCGCCTGCGACGCGCTCTGGCAGACCGGCCTGGACCGGGCGAACCTGGCCCGGCTCGCCGCCCAGCTCGGCAGCGACGTCCCGTTCCCCCTGGCCGGCGGCACCGCACTCGGCACCGGGCGCGGCGAGCAGCTCACCGACGTCCTGGCGACGGGCGAGTACTACTGGGTGTTCGCGCTCGCCGACGGCGGTCTGTCCACCCCCGCGGTCTACAAGGAGTTCGACCGGCTGACCGAGGGCAAACTGCGGACCGGCCCGACCCCCGCCGACGACGTGCTCGCCGCGCTGCGCACCAGCGACCCCGGTCAGCTCGGGGCCGCCCTGGTCAACGACCTGCAGCCGGCGGCGCTGCGGCTTCGGCCGTCCCTGCGCCGCGTCCTGGAGGCGGGCCGGGAGCTGGGAGCCGTCGGGGCGGTCGTGAGCGGCTCCGGCCCGACCTGCGCCTTCCTCGCGGCCGGAGCGCAGGAGAGCATCGCGCTCGCGGCAAGCCTCGCCGGGATGGGGGTCGCCCGCGCGGTACGCCGGGCCTCCGGGCCGGCGAGCGGCGCCAGGATGGTGGAGGGAGCAGGCGAAGCGCCGTGAGCGCCGTCCTGGTCAGCCTCGAGAACGTCAACGCCGCGTTCGGCACCCGGACGTTGCTCGACCGGGTGAGCCTGGGGATCGGCGCCGGGGAACGGATCGGGGTCGTGGGGCGCAACGGGGCCGGGAAGTCCACCCTGCTGCGGATCATCGCCGGCGAGGTTGCCCCGGACGCCGGCCGGGTCGTGCCCGCCGGTTCCACCCGGATCGCCACCCTGGCGCAGGCCGACGTGCTCCCCGCCGAGCGCACCGTGCGCGAGATTGTCGTGGGCACCGTCGCTGAACACGAGTGGGCGGCGGATCCCCGGCAGCGGGGCATCCTCGCCGGGCTCGGGCTGCTCGAACGGCTCGACGACCCGGTCGGACCGATGTCGGGCGGGGAACGCCGCCGGGTGGCGCTGGCCCGGCTCCTCGTCCAGGACACCGACCTGCTGATCCTGGACGAGCCGACGAACCACTTGGATGTCGAGGGGGTCGCCTGGCTCGCCCGGCATCTAGCCGGCTTCCGCGGTGGACTGCTCGTCGCGACCCACGACCGCTGGTTCCTCGACGAGGTGTGCGGACGGGTCTGGGAAGTCGTGGACGGGCGTGTCGACGCGTACGAGGGCGGCTACTCCGCGTACGTGCTCGCGCGGGCCGAACGCACCCGGCGGGCCGACGCCACCGAAGCCAGGCGCCAGAACCTGCTGCGTAAGGAACTCGCCTGGCTACGCCGCGGCCCGCCCGCCCGGACCAGTAAGCCGCGCTTCCGCATCGACGCGGCCAATGCGCTGATCGCCGACGAGCCGCCGCCCCGGGACACCATGGCGCTGCGCAGCTTCGCGGCATCCCGGCTGGGCAAGGACGTCTACGACGCCGAGCACATCACGGTCCGGATCGGGGACCGGACGTTGTTCGACGACGTCACCTGGCTGGTCGGACCGGGGGACCGGATCGGGCTGGTCGGTGTCAACGGAGCCGGCAAGACCACCCTGCTGCGCGTGCTGCTGGGTGCGGTGACGCCGGAGGCCGGCCGGGTCCGGGTGGGGGCCAGCGTGCGACCGGCCCTACTGTCCCAGGAGATTGCCGAACTACCGGCGTCGCTGCGGGCCCTGGAGGCCGTCGAACAGGTCGGGCGGGTCCTGGAGGTCGAGAAGGGCCGGGAACGGACCGCCGGCCAGTTACTCGAGCAGTTCGGCCTCCCGTCGTCACGGCAGTGGACGCGGGTCGGGGACCTCT
>NZ_CDWWXB010000059.1:15699-17245 GCF_977971855.1 Frankia sp. CoWAU3
CCGGGCGGACAGGTGGGCCGCCCGTCCTGTCCGGGGGCGAGCTGCGCGCCGCCCGCAAGGAGCTGACCCGGCTCGAGCGCGCCCTGGATCGCCTGAGCCGACGCGAGCAGGAGCTGCATCACGAGCTGGCCGAGGCCGCGACGGATCATGAGCGTCTGCTGACGCTGGACGCCGAGCTGCGCGCCGTCGTCGCGGACAAGGACAGCACCGAGGAGGCCTGGCTCACCCTCGCCGCCGAGATCGAGGGTGGCTGACAAGCCACCGCCACCCGCCGTCCGGTCAGGCGGTGGCGCGTTTCGCCGCGAGACGCGCCGGGTCCGGCCAGCGGACGTCCCGCACCAGGTGAACGGTCTCCATCATCTTGATCAGGTAGAAGCTGGTGTCGATCTGCCAGGGCCGCACCCCGTGCCGGGCCGAGGTCGGCTCGGCGTGATGCAGGTTGTGCCAGGATTCGCCCATCGACAGCAGGGCCAGCGGCCACACGTTGGTCGACCGGTCCCGCGACCGGTAGGGACGCGAGCCGAGGACGTGGCAGATGCTGTTCACCGACCACGTGACGTGGTGCAGCAGCGCGATACGGACCAGCCCGGCCCAGAAGAACGCCTCCAGCGCCGCGGCGAACGAACCCCCCCACAGGCCGCCGATCACGGCGGGCAGCGCGAGGCTGGCGAACGCGCACAGCGCGAACGAGCGGCTGACCTTCATGATGTCGGGATCGTCGAGCAGGTCCGGGGCGAAGCGACGCTGGTCGGTCTGCTCGACGTCGAACAGCCAACCCACGTGGGCGTGCCAGAGACCCTTGATCAGCGACCACGTCCCCGGACCGTAACGCCACGGCGAGTGCGGGTCGCCCTCGGTGTCGCTGAAGGCGTGATGACGCCGGTGGTCGGCCACCCAGCGGATGACCGGACCCTCGATCGCCATGTTGCCGGCGACCGCCAACGCGATCCGCACCGGCCTGGACGTCCGGAAGCCGCGATGGGTGAAGTAACGGTGGAAGCCGATCGTCACGCCGTGGCCGGTGATGCCGTAGAACACCACGGCGAGGACGACGTCCCGCCAGGAGATCCACTGCCCCCACATCGCCGGGATCGCGACCGCCAGGGCGACCAGCGGCACCACGATCGTCACCACCATCACGACCTGCTCGGCGTGGGCCTTCGCCATCGAGCGGGGCCGCGTGGCGTTACCGCGGCTGTTCGCGGGATCAGCCCGGCGGGGAACCGGGCCCGTGGTGGGTTCGCGGTTGTCCCGCGGTGCCCGATTGTCGCTCGGCGTCACCGTGTCGGTAGCGGTCATTGCCTCGTTCCATCCGTCGCGGCTGGCCCACTGTGCCGGCGCTCCATCCGCCACGGTAGCCCGCCGACATGACAACGTCCCCCCTCCTCCACGTCCGCCACGCAAACAAACCATCCGTCGCCGACCCGACCCGGATCGATCGGCACCGCCGCGCACCACGATCACCGACAAGCCGATGACAAGCCGATGACAAATAGTGATATCCAATGACATTTAACGCCATCATCTGACCTTGTCGTTTAACCTT
>NZ_CDWWXB010000060.1:0-11290 GCF_977971855.1 Frankia sp. CoWAU3
AAACGACAAGCTGAGCGTCGGCCACGATCAGCAGGTCGTCGAGTTGCAGATCACCTTGCCGGGCGGGGATCCCGACGGGGATACGAAGCGGGGCGACACCAGTGGGCGGGGCGATCGTTGCCAGCACCGGAATGCGGGGACGGGCCACCACCTCGGCGACCAGCGCGCTCGCTGGTGGAACGGCTGTGCGCGGCTGGCGGCCCGGGAGGAGCGAGGTGAACCGGCCGGTGCTCGATCCGGCGTCCTGGGTGCCACCGACGTAGAGCGCGAGGTGCAGCCTGCCGACGGCCAGGTCCTCCTCGGAGGCGGCGAGAACGCGGGCGTACGCCTCCGCCCCCGGCGGCGGCGGGTCGGCTCCGGGCACCGCCAGCGCGGCAACGGTCGCATCGTCCAGGACAACTTCCGTCCGGCCGTGGGCGGTCGCGCCGCCGAGCAGGGCGGCGAGGATCGCGAGGCGTTCCGGAGACGACTGCGCGGGTTCGATGCTGGTCTCGATGCCCTCGTCTCCCAACCCGGTGACCGGGTCGAGAACGTCGACGAGCGGGACGAACCGGCCGTGCCCCCACCGGTCGAGGAAACGGGCGTGGTAGGCGGCGAGCGTGGGCTTGGCGCAGCTCATCGTCCACAGCACGCTGACGGCCTCGGCGGCGTCCTCCAGCAGTGCGCGCGGCACGGTGATGGCCGCGTCAGCCGCGACATCGACGCACAGCGGGTTGTCCTGGCCGCAGACGCGGGCGGACACCTCCCGCGCCGCGCGGAGCGCCGCGAGCCGGGGCGCTGCCCCCAGGGGGAGCTGATCAGCGGCCTGAAGCCGGGCCCGGAGATCCTCCAGCAGGCCATGGACGTAGCAGTCGTCGGGCAGGCGGGCGAGCAGATGCGGGAGAGGATCGTCGCCCAGATCAACAGGCAGCAGGTCGGTCAGCAGGAACCCCTGGCGGGTCATCTCGATGACCATGCCGCGCAGCATCGACTCCGGGACGGCCGGCCAGCTGTCACCGACTACGGCGCCGATCACGCTGTACCGAGCTCCCTGCTCGCACACCCGCAGAACCAGGGCGCTTGCCGCGGTCGCGCGGATGGTCACGAGCTGCGGCGCGCCTGCACCGAGCGGCTGCTGCTCATGCTCAAACCGCTGGCCGCGGCGACGAACCAGGTTGTTCGTCGTGAACCTGAGTCGCTCAACCACTCCGGGAACGTCCAGGAGGTGATCGGCGAGGGCGGTCAGCGACGCCGGGCTCGGGGCGCTGCGGGGACGATGATTGCCGCCGAGACGCAGCGTGCAACCACGCTCGGCGACGACCACTGTTTGGACACCAGCAAATACCGCTCGCGGTGTCGGACGCAGGCGCGCCCGACGGTCAAAGGCGCGGGCAGTCGCAGCGAGGCGCCCTGTGCTGGACCCGCCGAGGACCGAGGGAACGGCCTCGCGCGAGGTGAGCGTGATCCCCTCGACCACAACCGGGTCCAGGGAGTGGCCCTCCACGCCGCCGCCACCCGCGGGGAGCAGCGGAATACGCGCCAAGACCGCGGCCCTCGGCAATGGCGCGAACAGCCGCGAACGCACCGGCGACTCGTTAGTCGCAGTTCGCGCAAGTCGCCGAGCAACCCACGCTCGGGCAAGTGGCCGAACAGCCGTCGTCCGTGCAGTCCGTCGTCGTGTTCGACCCGGCGACGTCGGTCACCGGCACCGCCCGGGTGCCGAGATCGAACAGGTCTGCGGTGAGGCGGTCGAGAACCGCCGTGTCCTCTGACATGGGAACGAACTCCCCTCACGATGGGCCGTCACAACGGCGGCCAGGTTAGACACGCCCTGCGACGCATCGCGACCCCCTGCCGCCACCATGTGACGGCATCAGCTCAATGTGACAGCAAGAAGCCACACTTGTTGGCCAATCCAGTGCCTCCGGCTACTGGACCCGGGGGGCGGTTAGGAAGGCCACCGGCGACGACAGGCCCCTACCTGAACGCCCCCGAGCGTCGATCCTGCGCGGGAAGGTGGCCATGCCAGAGATCGATGGCGGGCATACACAACACGCATAGACATCGTCACCAGGAGTCCTAGTCTGCGCCGATAGCGGTGCGTTGCGGACCAGGGACTGAGTGGGTGGAGATGGCGACGGCACGGATGAGCCTGCGTGAGGAGCACGATGATCTTCGTTCCCGTCTGCGGGCTCTGGGAATGGGGCACGGTGAGATCGCCGCCGAGTTCGCGAGGCGCTACCGGTTTCGGCCCCGTGCGGCGTGGCGGCACGCCCATGGCTGGACGTTGAATCAGGCCGCGCGCCAGATCAACGATGCCGCCGCACGCACTGGATACGACGAGGACGGGCGGGCCCCGATGACCGGGCCGCGCCTGTGCGAACTGGAGAAATGGCCAGCCCAGTCCAGGGCGCGGCCTACCCCGCATGTTCTCGCGCTGCTGGCGGTCGCCTACGGTGCTCCGGTCGGCGGTCTCCTCGACCTCGACGACCACGAGAACTACACGGCTGCCGATCGCCTTGTCTTGAGCACGATGACCGGGTCGGCCACGCCGACGTCGACGCCGCGCTCCCTCGTCTCTGCAATCCGGGGCGAGTCTGGCGTTCGGCTCACCGGTGGGCCAGGTGACGGTAGCCTGGAGGTGAGAGATCACAAGCTTGTCCGCAGTGCCCATGGGGTGGTTGTCGTGCCCGTTGACCGGCGCGGCTTTCTCGCGGGAGCCGGTCTGGTCGCACCGCTCGCGGCGATGGAGCCTACCCGCCACCTGGTAACCACGTCGCTCGCGCCCGACGACGGTGCACCGGGCGTGGACGAGTGGCGAGCGATCGTGCACGACTACAGCCTCAGCTACGGCACCGACCCCGCCGCCGACCTGTTGCGGCGACTCGACGCCGACCTGTCGATCCTCAGCGGGGTTACCCGAGACGAGACCGACAGCACGGTCGTGCGCGAACTACGCCGCATCGGGGCCCTACTGGCGGCCTTCACGGCACATGCCGCCGCGGACGTCGGTGACTTGGCGTCGTCTCGTCGCTGGTGGCGCACCGCGAAGCGGGCAGCCGACGCTTCCGGCGATGTCCACGCCCGGCTGTGGACCCGCGGACGCGAGATCGTCCGCGCCCTGTACGAACAGCGACCCGTTGCGGACGTCCTCGGCCTCGTCGCCGAGGCCGACGCGATCGCCGCCAGCGTCCACGCCCCGCCCGCCGCGGTACAGGACTACCTCGACGGGAAAGCGCGCGTTCTCGTTAGGGCAGGACGCGACGAGGAAGCACGCAGCGTCCTGACCGAGGTGCAGAGCAACTTTGACCGCCTGCCGCCCGAGGTGTCCGGGGACACCGCCTCGTGGTTCGGCTGGTCCGAACGTGCCCTACATCTCGCCGAGAGCTACACCTACTCCCACCTCGGCGACTGGACCCGCGCCGACCAGGCCCAGACCGCGGCCTCCCACCTGTTTCCCGCAGCGAACCGGCGCGGGCCGGTCCTGGTCGACCTCCAGGGCGCGCTGTGCCGGGTCCGCAGCGGAGACATCGACGGCGGGATCGACCAGGCGTACACCGCGATGACTGCCCTGCCGCGCGCCCAGTACAACAGCCCCATCATCCAGGTCAGCCGTGACGTGGCCACCGCCGTGCCGCCCACCGAATCGGGTCGCGAGAACGTGCGAGCGTTCAGGGCATACCTCCGCGATCTTCAGGTTGCCTAGTCACTAGGCACCACCCGGCCCGCTTCCCGCCGCTGTGGCTCATGCGTGTCCCGATGGCTACTCTCCATCTACCAGTGCTGGTCGGCGAGTAGCAGTGTGGCGAGCGGTTCGAGGGTGGTCACGAGCTCGTCGAGTTCGTCGGGCCCGAGGCTCTCGTACGGCTTCGCGGCGAGGTCGTCGGTGAGCGCCTCGACCCGCTGCCTGACGGCGCGGCCCGTTTCGCTCAGCCAGCCGTCCTCTGCGATCAGGTCGCGGGCGCGCATCCCGTCGATCACGGTGGCGAGCTGCGCCGGGGGGAGGTGGTGGATTCGTCCGAACTTCTGTGGGGGCGTGCCCACGCCGAGGGCGTAGAGGACGTGGGCCTCCAGGCCGCCGACGCCTTCGGTCATCAGGGCGGCGATGTGCCCGTCGCCACGGTGCTCGCGCAGCAGGCAAGCCGCATGGAAGAGGCGAGCCACCACGTCGTCGGGGATCGGGATCGCGCGCAGCGCGGCGTACATGGGCCGGCCCTCGAACGGTGCGCTGGTCGCGGCCCGCAGCAACAGGTCGGCGGCCCGTGCGAAGGCGGGCGAGTCGACGTGCTCGCCGAGGATCCGCCGCAACGCCCGCACACAACCCCTCTGACGAGCGGCGATCGCCGCTTCGGGCGTGGTCGTGTCCCACACCTTCGGGATGTGGCGGGCGACCTCGCCGGGAGCGAAGTTGTAGAAGAGCGCGTCCACCACCTGCGCCGGGACGAGACCCAGCGGCGCTGCCCGGCCGGCGAAGTAGGTGTCCCAGTAGTTGGTGAATCCCAGGGCGAACATCGCCTCGTTGGGTTCGTCGGCCGCGTAGGGGATGACACCGATCGGCTCGACCAGCTCGAACATCCGCCGTGCCATCGAGTTCATGACCTGATCCTCCCGCTGCCAGCGCGTCCTGCGGACACCCACGATCACGTAGACGTCCGACTCCCGCGAAACTCATCGACGGGTGTGGCCGCTCGACCGCACCGACCCGCCCGGAGGCCCGTCCTGCGCGATGTCTCGCCGCACGAGCGGTGGCCGGTCACCCCCGGCGGCTGCCTGCTGCCGCCGGCGCTGGGGGCCCACGGCCAGCCGGAGAAGCCCGTACCCGCCGCGGACGGTCGAGTCGCCCCCCGCGTCGTATCAGAAGTGAAAGGGCCCAACGCGGCCACGGCGCACACGTCGGTGCTGGTCATGGTCGGGCTGAGGGTTCGTCCTGGCTGGTCGCTGTGGGCGGGGTGTAGAGCGTGAATTCGTCGAGGCGGGTCAGGCCCGCGTGTTCCAGCGCGGCGAGGCATGGCTGGCGGTGGGATGGCAGAACGGCGCGGACGACGGCCGAGCCGAGGCGGGCGCCGTGTCGGAGGGCCGCGTGGACGAGGTCATGGCATGCGGCGAGCTGGTCGGCGGCGGCCAGGTTGTGGTCGGTGAGGATGTCGGCGATCAGGAGTTCGGCTGGCTCGCCGCTGTGGCCGGTGGCGAGGGGATAGAGCAGCGCCGTGGCGGTGGGCTGACGTGCGGGGCCGGTGAGCAGGAGACGGTCGGGCCGGTAGCGGCGGTCCTTGCTCCAGCGCCGCAGCGTGTCCGCGGCCGTGTGTGGGGCCTGGTCGGGGTAGGTGGCGGCGTAGAGCCTGCCGAGGTGGCGGGCGAGATCGTGTGGGGTGGTGTCCTGGGCGGTCCAGACGGTCGGCGGTGGCGAGGCGTCCCCGGGTGGCGGGATGGGCCCGCGAAGCAGGGTCGGTCCGGGAACTTGCTGCCAGCCGGCGCGGGTGAACAGGGCGTGAGCGTCGGTGGCTGCGCTGGGGATTTCGGCGGTGGTGAGGGCCGGCAGCGTGACGGGTTGGCCGTCGGGGTGGCAGATGGCAGCGAGGAGCCGGTCGCCGAGGCGGAGGCTGCGGTGGTCGGGGTGGACGACGGGTCCCCACAGCCGGCCGGTGCCGGTGGGGATGTAGGGCCATCTCAGGGCGATGGCGCCGATGAGCCGGTGGTGCTCGTCGCGGGCTGTGACCAGGGCCGTGGGTGGCTGGCTGTTGGTGGTGTGTAGGCGGGAGGCGACGAGGTCGGCGGTGACGGGCCGCTGGTCGGTGCGGCCGAGAATGGACTGGTAGCACAGGTCGGCGAGTTCGGTGTCTAGGTGGGAGTCCGGTTGGTAGTCGACGCGGTCGATTCGGAGGACCATCAGTGGCCGGGCCGGGTTTCGGCGCGCAGCCGCACGATCGTGCTCGCGGTGGCGGACAGGCGTCGTGGGTGGGCGGCGAGCGCGGCGGACGGCGGGGCCGGGTCGTGCTCGACGTCGATGATGGTGAGGCCGGCGTCGGTGACGGCGTCGACCAGAGCATCGAGGGTGGTGAACGGAGCCGCTCGGGCGGGCCTGGACCAGGTTCGCTTGGCCGCGGCCCAGCGCTGTGCGGCTGGGGTGGGCTGGCAGGCGAGGGTTGTCGTGGTCTGGAGGAGGCGGCCGAACAGGTCGTATTCGAGGCGTTGGTCCGGGCGGGCGGTGAGCCGGGTCGTGTAGCAGAACCGGCCACCGGGACGCAGGACGCGGGTGACGCCATGCAGCAGTTCGGCGACAGCCGTGCGGGAGGGAAACAGGGAC
This sequence comes from Frankia sp. CoWAU3, assembly GCF_977971855.1. NCBI lineage: Bacteria > Bacillati > Actinomycetota > Actinomycetes > Frankiales > Frankiaceae > Frankia > Frankia sp. CoWAU3. The sequence goes on from NZ_CDWWXB010000060.1 coordinate 6,284, forward strand.
AGCAGGCCGTCGGTGACGAGAACGTCCGCGGTGGCCACGGAATGCGGCCAACCTGGCGGGTCGGCGTGCTGCTGATCGATGGCTCTGGTGGCCGGTGGTGCGGCGAGGTCGCGCTGTTCGGTGGTGAGGTCAAGGCCGAGCCGGAGGGCGGCGGCGGTGTTGCGGGCCAGGGGGGTGCCACACCGGTCGATCAGGTGGATCCGTGGCGGATGCGGCAGGGGGACGCGGGCGAGCGTGGTGAGCATCGTGTCGTCGGCGGCGCCGGCGATGACGACGTCGAGTGGGCGGATCGCGGCGTTCGGGTGGCTGGACAGACTCGCGGTCAGAAAGTCCTGGTGCCAGCCGGGATGGCTTTTGATCCCGAGACGGCGGCAGACAGGCCACGCGGCGTGGTAGCCGAAGCAGCCCGGCGGGCAGGTGCGACGCGCCTGCCGCCACTGGCCGACAGGCCGAGGGAGGTCGGACGGTCGAACTGCCGGGGGCTTGGCGGGTGGCTGGGTGGTCCTCATGGCCGGCGGGTGTGGATCAGGTGGTAAAGGCGGGCGATCTGGCGGTAGGGGTCGCGGCTGCCGGCGGTCCACTCGGCTTCGATCACGGTGTCGAGGTCGGGGCCGGGCGGGGTGTCGCCGAGGTGGTCGGTGAAGACGCGGATGCCGTGCCAGGCGACGGGTTCGGTGCCGGCGGCGGTCAGCAGGTCGCGGATGTGGCGGGGGTCGTCGCCGCGGCTGGGGACGCCGAGGTTTCCGATCTCGGTCACGGTGGCCTGGCGGGTTTCGTCGTCGAGGAGGGTCAGAGTGTCGTGCCAGCGTCCTTGGAGACCGGCGCGCAGGGCGAGCGCGGAGGCGTTCTTCCCGACGACAGAGATCGTCCCGCCGGGGCGGGTGATGGCGGCCAGGACGTTCAGGAGCGGGGCCGGGTCGGGCAGGTACATCAGCACGCCATGGCAGAGGGTGGCGTCCCAGTCGTCACCGACGAGCCCGGCGGCGTCGTGCCCGTCGCCGAGGATCAGGGTGACACGGTCGCGGGTTGTGTCGGTTTCGGTGAGCAGGTTCTCTTCGGCTTGGCGCAGCATGTCGGGGTCCGGGTCGCAGATCGTGACCTGGTAGCCGAGCCGGGCCAGTGCGATGGCCTGGATGCCGTCACCGCCGCCGAGGTCGAGGATCCGGCCGGGTGGGTCGGGCAGGTAGGTGCGCAGGGCGCGAGTGACGAGACGCTGGCGGATGATGCCCCGCAGGGTGGCGGTGTGGGTCTGGTAGGCGGGAGCGAGCGCGTGGTCGACGGCTCCCCGAACCCAGCTGTTGTCCGAGGCGTGCGTGCTGGGGTCGGTCATCGGTTCGGCTCCTTCACCAGGCAGGCGGGTGTCGGTCGAGCGGCGGCAAAGCCGTGGGCGGCCAGGTAGGTCTGTGCGCGGGCGGCGGCGTCACGGACGAGCGGCCAGTGCTGGTGGACGAGCCTGGCGGACAGGTAGCGGCCCGCGAGGAGTTCAGCCAGTTCGGGCAGGTGAAGGTGGTCGATCCTGCCGGCGCGGTGCAGGGAGCGCAGGGCGAACAATCCGGGCACGGCGGCCTCGATGACGGCCTGGTCGGGGGCCGGCGCGCCGACGAGCCAGCGGCGGTAGGCGCCGGCGCTCATGATCTCCCAGACGACGGTGTCGCCGACCTGTCCGCGCTCGTCCGACGTGGTGACCAGGTGCGCCACCCGCATCAGACCGCTGCGAGGTAGTTGCGGTCGTTCTGCGGTGATCAGCCCGACGGGCAGGTCCAGCCCGTCGCGGACCGCTCGCAGGTGGTCCGCGAACGCGGTGACCGGCCGCGTGGACCCGTGGACTGGGAAGATCCGGTCGTCCTGTAGGGCCGTCATGTCGTCGGTCCGTGTTCGGCGTAGTAGCGCTCCAGCAGTCCGCTGGATTCCAGGATGCGGTCGGTCAGGGCGACGTTGTGCCCGACGGGGTAGCGGTCGCGGTGCTGGGACAGGGCGATGGCGCCGAGGGCGAGGGCGGCCATGACGACGTCGGCGTAGCTGTTGGGCAGCGACTCGGCGTGGTGGAAGTTCAGCGGATAGCCGTCCGCGAGGATGGTGACCGTCGCGCCGCCGGGCCGGTGGTAGCGCAGGCCCGCCGTGACGGGGACGACCGTGGCGTCGTCGGCGATCTCGTCGAGTGCCAGTTCCCGGGCGCGGGAGGTGACGCTGGCCAGGAAGCAGTCGCCGCGTAGGCCGTCCAGATGGTCGCCGCGCAGCGACGTGCCCCCGGTCGCGCCGACGACCAGGACTGGCTGGTGGGTGGCGAGCAGACGGCGCACGGACCGGCCGGTGGTGAAACCAGCCTCGTGGGCGGCGACCAGGCGGACCAGTTCGCTGTCGTGGACCGCGACGCGCATCCGCCGGTCGCGTAGTACTCGGGCGACCTGCTCGCCGATGCGGCCGTATCCGAGGACGACCGCTGGTTTGCCTTCCCACTTCTGCTGGGGGAGCAGCGTGAGCAGGTTGCGGACGGCGGCGTCGGCGACGCCGTAGGACTCGATCGTGGCCTTCAGGCGCGACTCGGCGACGGAGAACACCGGCACCGGAAGCGTCGGGCCGAAGCGGGCGAGTTTGACGATGCCCGAGGTCGTCTGCTCGACCAGGCCGAGAAGCCGGCCCGCCAGATCGGGGTATTCGTCGAGCAGGACGGGAAGCAGGTAGCCACCGTCGTCGATCAGGACCGGGCGCAGGCCCGCCGCGTCCGCGCGGGCGCAGTGGTGGCCCGCGATCGCCAACGGCGCCGCCCGCCAGTCGGCCACCGTGATGCCCTGGGCGCGCAGGTGGGCGTCGACGCGCTGGGTGTGCCGGTAGGCGTACCGCTTGTCGAGCACCGTCATCGCCGCCGGGGCGACGCCCAGCGCGCGCAAGGCGTCGACGAGCACCAGGAAGTCGGTCATGTGATGCACCGCCAGCACCGGCGCCACGTCGGCGAGCACCCTGGCCGGCTGCCAGCCGGCCAGTCGCGAGGTGAGGGGCATCTGGGCGTGCAGGTCGGCCATCTCAGTCGCCGTGAACGGTAGAGCACCCACCGCCGTCAGCAGGCGCCCCTGGCCCCGTCCGCCGAGATCACCCGGGGCGAGGATCGCAGCGGTCAGCGTGAGCGTCCGTCCGGACGGTTCACTGCCTGCGGTGAGGACCGCCTCGCCGTCACCCGGTAGCCGCAGCACCCGCGCCCTCGGCATCCGGCGGTCTACCCGTGCCTCGGGCAGCACGGCCTGCACACGGCCGACGGCGTCGTCGAGATGCCGTTCATGACTGTCCGGCTCGTCGCGGCAGCTCACCGTCAGCTGCGCACGGCCATAGATCCCTGCTTCGTGCCGGCGCTGGTCGGGCGGTGCGGTGGCAGGCGGTCGAGGGCGTACGGTTGGCGCGGTCAAGAGTGGGGTCACGGCCGGACCCCGAGTACCGCGGCCCGGCCGTCGAGCGCGTGCGGATGGACAGTGGCTCCGGCCAGTTCGATGTCTCCGGCCAGTTCGATGTGGACAAGGTGTCTCGGAGGGATACAGGGAACGAGTGCGGTCATCGGCGGGTGCTCCTCGCGGTCACAAGGGCGGACACGGCGGCAGTGGTGTCGGCGAGGCTGCCGGTGGTGTCGAGTCGGCTGATCGCGATGCCGGCCGCGGCGAACTCGTCGCGGATGCCGGCGGCCTCGCGCTGCCAGCGGGCGAGCCGGGCGCGCAGCAGCCGGGGCGCGTCGCCCCGTCGGGGTTGCAGCACGCCGCCGCACCGGCCACAGCGCTGCGCGTCCTCGTCGCTCGCCTCGGCGGGCAGCCGCGGGTCCCGCACAGGGTCACGTTCGCAGCGATGACAGACCCGACGCTGCACGGCACGGCGGCGCAGCGTCACCGCGTCGACCGACAGCTCGATCGGCAGGACCACACGGCAAGGCGCCAGGGAGGCAAGCTCCCCCAGCAGCAACCGGACCTGTCTGCCACTGCCCGGGAAGTTGTCGAAGATCACCATATGTGCGTCTGCGGCGCGCACCACCCTGTCGAGATAGCGGCGAAGCGCGGTCGCGACCGTGACGTCATCCATCCAGCCCAGCGGCCCGGCGCCGCCCATGGCCGCAGCAAGCCGCGCCGCCGGTACCTGCTCACGCAGCCTGAACACCACGCAGTTCGGCGCCTGGCCGAGTCGACTCGCCAACGTCGACTTCCCTACGGCGGGTGGCCCAAGCATCGGTACGGCTACGGCGAGGGGCATCGCCATCCACCCCCTTTCTGCTGGGAATCTCCGCCGGCGCGATTCGATGTGGTCCTGTGTCCGTGTCGGACCGGCCCGGTGGAGTGCGACATCCTGAGCGTGAAATTCAGCGGCGGGTAGTGGCTATACCGCGATCCGGTACACCTTCATGCGCAGGATGCATAGACACGGTCACGAGCAGTGCTAGCGTTACTCTGCTGATCGTCCGCCCGTACACATCGATGGGGAGGCGGCTCGGGATGACGCGCCCGTTACGCGGCTGCGCGCGGTGCGGTCACCGCCTCGCCACGGACAACCTGGGCCCCGTCTGCGGACCCTGCCAGCGGACGGCCACCCACACCCACTCTGGACCGCCGAAACTGCCTGCCGGGTTCTGGCAAGCCGATCAGATGCGTGATGCCCTCGCCAGCTGGCACATGGGCCGGGTGATCCATGCCTACCGGACGCACCCGCACCACCGCCAGACCCTGTCCCAGGAGCTCGTCGGTGGCTGGCTGGGACTCACCCAGCCGCAGCTCAGCCGCCTCGAAAACGGCCGTGCCCCGGAAGAGCTGTCCAAACTGATCCACTACAGCGACGTCCTCGGCATCCCCGCCGACCTGCTCTGGTTCGACCGACCCGGCGAACCCCGCGCTCGGACGCCGTTCTGCGAGCCTTTGCCGACGGTCGCGCAAACCTCTCTCCTCGGCGTTGAGATGGCCGACGATGGGGACGATGCGTGGCGGGTTCTCGCGGAGGTCGGGGAGGTGGTCATCGTGGCTGTGGACCGGCGGATGTTCCTGG
>NZ_CDWWXB010000060.1:11601-16003 GCF_977971855.1 Frankia sp. CoWAU3
TATGGGCCAAGGGGAGGACGGCACTGCCCGCGTCGCGTCCCGAGGTGGCGCGGAACGTCGTCGTCCATCTGAACGCCCAGATCGACGGGTTCTACGCGGCCGAGGCTGCGCTCGGGCCCTACCCGGTGATCCCTTCGGTACTTGCGCAGCAGGAGCTGACGAACCGCCTGACCGAGACTGCCCGGGGCGAGGACCGGCAGGAACTGCTGCGCACGGGTGCGTCCTACGGGGGGCTGCTGACGTGGCTGTACCAGGACGCCGGCGATCTGGCCGCGGCCACGGGCTGGGCCAACCAGACCCTTGAGTTAGCACACCGGGTCGGTGACACCCAGCTCATCCGGCACGCGCTGGTCAACAAGGCGATGATCTTCACCGATCGGCGTGACGGGCGTGGAACCCTCGACCTGACCGCGGCGGCCTTGGCGGACCAGACGCGGCTGTGTGCCAAGGTCCGGGTACAGGCCCTCCAGCAGGCAGCTCACGGCCACGCGCTCGTCGGTGACTGGACGGCGGTCGACGTGGCGCTGGATGAGGCTGCCGCAGTGCTACCCGGGGTGGACGACGACTATCCCTGGTTCAATGCCTGCCGGCGGACGCCCGGCTACATCGAGGCCCAGCGTGCGACCTGCTACAACCGCCTCGGCCTCGGCGCAGCGGCCCGGACGCTGTGGGAGGAGGTCATCGCCGGGCTTCCCCCTGCGGCCCGGCGCGATGCCGGCGTGTATCAGGCACGGCTGGCTGTCTCGTGTGCGCTGGCGGGCCAGCCCGAGGCGGCGGCTGAGGCCGTCGGTCAGGCCGTCGCGGTCGCTGTCGAGACCGGCTTGGCCCGCTTGCGCGGAGAGCTGCACGCCGTCTGGCGGCAGCTGACACCGTGGCACGAGACCCAGCCGGGGCATGAGGTGGCGGAACTGCTGGCGACTCTTGAGGAGGACTGAAGGTGGGACTGCGTGACCCGCTCCCGGCCGAGGAGGTCACCAGCCGGCTGAGTCAGCTGGATGGCTGGGAGAAGGACCCGGACCGTGAAGAGATCCACAAGACGTTTCGCGTGGAGTACTACACCGCCGTCCAGGCGATCAATGATGTGATGGTTCCCGCCCAGCGACTCCAGCACCATCCGGACATCGACCTGCGCTGGGAGACGCTGCACTTCAGCCTCACCACCTACAGCGCTGGTCAGAAGATCACCGAGCTGGACTTCCTGCTCGCCGAGCAGATCGACCAGGTCCTGGCCCGATACACAGCCACGACCGGCTGAGTCAGCACGTACCAGGCGTGGCGAAGGTGTGACGTCACGAGGCTGGGGCCGGGGCTTCCCGTCGCGCGCCGGGCCAGCTGCGGGTCTCGTTCAGGGCTTCCTTCGCGCGGATGGCGTCGGTGAGGTCGATGCCCAGGCGGTTGGCGATGGAGCAGGCGAAGATCAGGATGTCGACGAGTTCCTCGTCGACGCTGCCGACCAGCTCGCCCGTCAGCGTGCGCTGTCCGTCGTTCTTGCGGACGGCGCGGGCCAGTTCGCCGGCTTCTTCCATGAGGCGCCAGGTCTGGTCGTGGACGGTGCGGCCGGTGAAGCCTCGTTCGGTTTCCATCTCGGCGACGTAGCGCTGGAGGTCGGCGAGGCTGGCGTCGGCGGCGAGGGGCTGCACGGACGTCCCTTTCGTCTGTCGGGTTGGGTGGGTTGGTGTCAGAGGGCGAGGGCGAGTTGCCGTGGGTCGGGCCGGGCGGCGGGAAGGGCGGGAGGTCGCCAGCCGGCGCGCAGGGCTTCGGTGTGTCGTTCGGCGGCGGCCGTGACCTGCTGGATGGTTGTCGTGGCCTGGCCGGGCAGGAGGGTCGCGATGACGGTTCGGCTGGCGGGTTCCCACGTCCAGGTACCACATACCTGGCCATCGAGGAGGACGGTGGGAAGGGCTTCACCGATCTGGTTGAAGGCCCGCCGTGGGGCGAGTTCGCCGAGGTAGCGGGTGCGGGTTTCGGCGTATGCCTTGAGCGCGACGTCCTCGTGGGCGAGCAGGTGCAGCCCGGTGGTGTGGGTGTCGGGGTCGGCCGCGGTGAACTGTTCGTAGCGGGCGGCGGGCATGTAAGCCGGGGACGGGCTCCAAGGGGTGGCGACTTCGAGGAGTGCGGTCTCGGGGTCATCGAGTGCGTCGAGGACGGCGGCACGGGAGAGGGCGGACCACCAGGTCGCGTCCCCCAGTGTCGCCGGGCCGTACCGGTCGAAGTAGGCCCGCAGGAGCATGCGGGTAGCGCTCCGCGGGTCGAGGTCGAGGTCGAGATCGAGATCGGGGTGGAGCTGGCTGGTCAGACCGAACATACGGCGTTCGGCGTTCCAACAGCCGGAGGCATTCAGATAGGTGAGTGTGCCCGACTCCCAGGCAATTTTGACCGCGGCCCGGACTGCGGCTGGGCTGGCGGGAGCGAGGACGTCCTCGATACGCCGGTGCGGTAGCGGCCCACCCTGGAGCAGTTCTGGCAGCTGCGCACGGATCTCGGTGAGCACATGGTCAGGGACGCCGGCGTTGTGCGCGCGGCGGGTGGCGTCGCGGAGGCGGTAGTGGACGGTAGCCCGGTGCGCGGCGGCGGCGAGATCCACAGGGAGGAGATGCAGGGTGCGGCGCACACAGCGCAGCGTGATGAGGCCATGGGATCGACTGAAGAGCGACAGCGCCACCTCGGGACCTTCGGCGCGCGCGAGGACGGTCGCGAACGGGGACGGCAGCCGGGCCGCATGCAGCCCGAGCGCCGCGTGGCCGATCTGTGTGGCAGAGGTCAGCCGGCTACGAGGGTGCAATCCCTGACGGGACAGGGTCCAGTTCCACAGCCGACGGGCTTGGACGTCGGTGAGGGTGACGGCCCCGACGGTGCGCGGGTGCCAGCTGATCACCTGGGCACCGTAGCAGTGGGCAGGGGTGGGGTGGCGGTCACCCCTGGGGGCCCCAGTGGTCTTCGACGAAGCCGCGCAGCCTGCGGTAGGAGTCTTCGAGTTCGGCCCACTGGTCGGGGCCGCCCCACCAGTGGCGGTCGTTGTGGTGGATGTGGAATTTCGACCAGTCCCCGTCCCAGTCGGGCTGGGTGTGCAGGCCGTGGAGGGCATGGCGGTCTGGGTCGGCGTAGACCTGGGTGCCGGGCAGTGGGACGAACCGGAACAGCGAGACGCGGGTCAGCGACGAGCCCAACTCGCCGAGCAGGTTGATCGTTTCGTCGGTGGTCTGCCGGTTCTCGCCCGGGAAGCCGTGGATGATGAACGCCTTGGCGCCGATCCCGGCATCCGCGGTCGCGGCGAACGCTGCCTTGATCTCGGCACGGGTGGTGTTCTTGCGCATCGCCCGCAGGAGAGGTTCGCTGCCGGACTCGACCCCGTACTTGATCTCGATACAGCCCGAGGCCGCCATTGTCTTCAGCAGGGCTGGGTCGACGGTGTCGACCCGTGACAGCGCCGACCAGGACAGGTCCAGGTCGGCGACCGCGTCGCAGATGTCGGCAACCTTCCGCTTGTTGACGACGAAGTTGTCGTCGACGATCGCGAACCCGCCGATGCGGTAGCGGTCCACGAGGTGGGCCAGCTCGGTGTACGCGCTGGCTCCGGAGCGATATTGGATGCGGGTCTGGCCGGCGGCGCAGAACGAGCATGGGAACGGGCAGCCCCGGCTGAACATCACGTGTGCCATCCGCACGTCATGGCCGGCGAGCCGGTCGGTCATCACGACGTCCTCCACGGGCAGCAGGTGTCGTGCCGGCAGCGGCAGCCGGTCGATGTCCCGTATCAGCAGACGGGGGAGTCCGGATCGGATCTGGCCGTCCTCGGCCCAGCGGGTCCCGGCGATCCCAGTGACCGGCAGGCCGCCGCTGGCGCGGGCCAGCACGTCGAGGATCGTCTCCTCGGACTCGCCCACGCAGACGACGTCCGCGGCGAAGTCGCGCAGCGCGTCGTCCGGATAGAAGTTGGCGTGTACGCCGCCGACCATCACCAGCGCGCCCGGGTCGACCTGGCTGTGCGCGCGGGCCGCCGCCATGAAGCCGTAGGTCGCCGAGGAGGCGAGGCTGAACCCGACCGCCTCGAAGCCGGAGAGGTCCAGGGCGAGCTGGTCGGGCCGTACTTGGATGATCGCCACCTCGTGGCCAGCATCTTCTAGCACTGCGGCCAGGTAGAGCGCCCCGAACGGGGGGAACTCCCGGCGGCGTTCTCGGAACCGAGCCATATCGTAGACCTCGGGATAGAGCAAGGCGACACGCATCGCGGACACCTCCGGAGAGTTCGTCCTTCAAATGAGCGAGGGGATAGCCGAATCAGAAAGGCGCCTGGCACCTGGAACCCGCGGCTCGGGACGTGGAGCGCCGGCCTATATGCAGAATTTCGGCCGGGTGCAGCCTCTTCAGCCGAGCCACTTCCTCGGGCGGCCAGCCGCCCAGC
>NZ_CDWWXB010000060.1:16286-17010 GCF_977971855.1 Frankia sp. CoWAU3
AGCGCGGTGACGGTGGCGTGCACGATAGGAGCGAACGCGGCGATGCCCCGATCCGCGGACTCCCGGTCCGCGGTCGGGATCAGATGCGAGTTACAGAGCACGAGGTCGTAACGATCGCGGTCTAGATAAAGATCGAACTGATGGCGGCGCGCGAAGGAATCGCGGGTATGAGTGTCCTTCTCCTGGACCAGTGCGTGGCACTGAGCCAAGGACAGGCGGGTGAGCGTCTGTGAGACCAGGCACTTGCGGGCGCGCGACGGTGGGTCGGACTCGATCCAGACCCGCACCAGCGGATCCGGTGCGAGCCAGGCCAGGGCCCACGTGTCGAACACCGTGCGCCGCCGGCTGGCAGCCAACTCCAACAGCCGCCGGTCCAACTCCTCGTCCACGGCATCACCTGCTCGGGCTGTCTGGATCTCGTTGTACCGTTCCAGCCAAGCCCTTTCCGCCGTGACGGGCATGCCGAGGATATCCAACAGCACCTCGGTTGCCGAGACATACTCATAGCCCAGCTCGCTGGCCAACAACCGAGCATGCGTGGTCTTGCCCGCAGCCGTCAGGCCAGCGAACGCCACATTCGCGCCATCAGGAAGAACATCTTCCGTCTCGGTGTGGTCGGCGGGTGTCCATTCACGGGTGACGGCTTGAGCAGCCCCGTGTTGATGTTGGTTTAGGTGGCGAGAGCGTGTGTGGGGCTGGCCGCGCGCCTGGCTGGCATCCAGGG
>NZ_CDWWXB010000061.1:0-13360 GCF_977971855.1 Frankia sp. CoWAU3
TGTGTCGCCCAGGGCACCCCGAGTCACCCCACAGCACGTCTACAAAACGTCACCGATCACAACGTAGCGTGATCTCTGCGCGGCCCTGCTCGCAATGCCACTCTCGGCGGGCACCCGGTCCGCGGCGGCACACACCCCGCCCGGTCGCCTGATCCACCTCGTTCACGCCGCGACCGGCAGCGCCTCGCCCGGGCGCAGCGGGAGCTGTCCCGCACGCGGCAGGGTCGTGAAGCGGACGAAGGCCCGGGCGAAGGTGGCACGGATCCACGGCCGGATCCGCGACCGGCGCCGGGATCATCCGCACACGCCGTCCACGAGGATCATCCGCGAGAACCAGACGGTGGTCGAACCATGGGGCCACGGCGAGCAAGGGCCACGGCGGCGGGCTTAGCCCGACCGTCGCCGGGAAGGTCATGCGGCGAGGCGTGCCGGGAGCGGCCCGGGACGCACCGAATATCAACAGTGGCCGGACTCGCTTTGCCGGACGGAATGTTGCGGGATGTCCCAAGCAGGCCGCGCCGCGTCCGTAGGCCGGTCAGGGAGACAGCCATGGCGCAGCCAGCCTCGGGTTCCGAGCAGTTCGACCCTGGTTCCATCGCAGCCGACTCCGAACAGTCGTGGTCCCGCGAGGATGCTCCCCTGGAACCCGCGGAGATGCTCGACAGCGACGATCTCGGCTCGACGGATGCCGGCCGAGATCCATTGGACGACAGTTGGGACGCACCCGACAGACCGAGTGCCGGCGTCCGCTATCCGAGCACACCGCGTGAGGAGCGCGCGGGGCCGTCCTTCGATCGGCAACTCGCCGCGGAAACGCCGGACACCGACCCCTACCTGGAAGCCGAGCGGCGGGAGTCCGGGGCTGTTCTCGATGCCGACGCGTACGGCGAGGGGACGACGACCCTCGCGGAGGATTACGACGCGAACTTCGCCATTCCCAGCATCGTCACGCCGGACGTGAGTGCGCGCACGGCTGAGGAGGGCGCCCTGCACCTGGAATAAGGGCGCTCTGCGTGCTCGCGGGAATACGAAGTACTCGTGAGCATACGAAGCGCTCGCGAGAATACGAAGCACGCGCGGGAATACGAAACGCCGATGGTTCGGTCGACGGTCCAACCGGCTCCCGGTTGCCACGGATGGTTACCACGGAGGGCCGGCTCAGGACGGGGCGGACCCGGGCAGGTCCGGAACGCCACCGGCGGCTTCCCGCCTGCGGTAGGCAAGTCCCGCGAAGACCTCCATGGCGACGCGATGGGCGCTGTTGACCGTCGTTTCCGCGTGGTCGTACGGCGGGGAGACTTCGACGATGTCGGCGGCCACAAGCGGCGTGTCAAGCGCGATCTGACGGACCGCCCGCAGCAGGTCGGCCGGGGTCATCCCCCCGGGTTCCGGGGTGCCGGTACCCGGCGCGAACCCCGGGTCCAGGACGTCGATGTCGACCGACAGGTACATGGCCCGGCACCCGTCCGTGGCCTGCGCGATCGCGTCCACGACGACGTCACGGCTGCCCCGCTCCCAGATCTCGTGCATGAGATGCCAGGTCATCTCCTGCTCGCGCATCCAGGCGAACACGTCCGGCGGCGGCCAGTAGCCGCGCAGCCCCACCTGGACAAAGTTGCGTCCACGCACGGCACCGGACTCGATGAGCCGTCGCATCGGAGTGCCGTGCGAGGCGAGGTTGCCGTCGATGACGTCCGCGGTGTCGGCATGCGCGTCGAAGTGCAGCAGACCGAGTTCACCCCAGCCCACGGCGTCGGCCACGCCGGTTGCGGCCGGCCAGGTGATCGAATGGTCGCCACCGATGACGAGCGGGATCGTGCCGAGCCCGGCGATCTGCGCGACCTTGGCCCGGATGTTGCGATGGGACGCCTCGGTGAGCCCATGCGGACAGTGCGCGTCGCCGGCGTCAACGACGTCGAGCCAGTCGAAGATCTCGATACCGAGGTCGAGATGGTAGGTGCCGGGGTTGTAGGCGTTGGCCCGCAGCGCCCGAGGGCCGAACCGGGCGCCGGGACGGTGGGTCGTCGAGATGTCGAACGGAGCACCGACGACGGCAACGTCGGGCCGGCGGGCCTCCAGCGCCTCCGTCCCGGGCAGCCAGGGCAGTCCGCAGAAGGTCGCGAGCCCCGCGTAGCCGGGCGCGTCCGGACCCGGCTCACGATCGCCGTTTCGTGCCGTCATCCGTCCCTCCGATCGGGCCCTTCCACTGTCCCACGGTCCGCCACCCCCGGTCCGCCAGCCCCGGTCCGCCACCCACTGGTCCGCGCCCCGGTTACGCTTCTCCGGTGGAGGTCGCGGCACCACACCCAGACCACCCGGCACCCACGGCGTCGGAACCGACCGGCGCAGCCATGGCTCTGCGCACCCCGGGGACGATCATCGGCGCGGGCCGGGTCTGGTCACCGCGGGCCCGGTTGGCGGGTTTCGCCGTGCTCGGTGTAGCCGCCGTCGGCGTCTGCGGCCGGGTGTACCTCGTCGACCCCGCCCAGCCGGGCCACTACCCTATGTGCCCGTTCCGGTGGGCCACGTCCCTGGACTGCCCGGGTTGCGGCACCCTCCGCGGCCTGCACCAACTCCTGCACGGACACCTCGCGGCCGCGGCCGACTACAACGTCTACTTCGTCATCGCCGCCCCGATGCTGGTGTTCGGCTGGATCGTGGCGGTGGCGCGGGCGGCCGGCTGGCGCCACCCGTTGCCCCGGGTACCGGCCCGCCTGCTTCCCGCCGTTCCGATACTGATCATCACCTTCTGGGTGCTGCGGAACCTGCCGTTGCCCGGCTGCCGCTGGCTCGCATCCTGAACCCGGCGGCTCAACGGCGGCCCAGCAGGTAGCAGGCGATGGCGGCGGTCGCCGCGACGTTCAGCGAGTCGACCCCGTGCGCCATCGGAATCCGGACCCGGGCCGCCGCCGACAGCCCGGCGCCCTCCGTGCCCAGCAGCAGCGCGACCCGGGCCGCCGCCGTCACCGGCGCAGGTGCAAGCGCGGGCGCGGCGCGGGGGGTGAGTCCGGCCGCGAAGGAGCCAAGATCCTCGGCGTCCGCCGCCGGAGTCAGCGCCAGCAGCGTGAACCCGGCATCCCGCAGCAGACCGAGGGCCTCCGGCCAGGGTTCGAGCCGGGCATAGGGGACGGCGAACACCTCCCCCATCGACACCCGCACGGAACGCCGGTAGAGCGGATCGGCGCAGCGCGGGCTCAGGAGCACCGCGTCCATCCCGAGTCCCGCAGCCGAACGGAAAATCGCCCCCAGGTTGGTGTGGCTCACGATGTCCTCACACACCAGTACCCGCCGGGCATCGACCAGGAGGTCGGCGGCGGCGCGGGGCGGCTGGCGGCCCATCGCCGCAAGCGCCCCCCGATGCACCTCGAAGCCGGTGATCGCCGCGAGCACGTCGGGTCCCGCGACGTACACCGGGACGTCAACGCCGAGGTCCGCGGGCACGGCCGCCAGGCGCGCCGGCGAGACCAGGACCGAGCGCGGCCGGTAGCCAGCCCGCAGCGCCCTGGTGATCACCCGTTCGCCCTTGGCGATGAACAGCCCGTCGGCCGGCTCCCGCCGACGGCGCAGCGCGACGTCGGTCAACGAGATGTAGTCGTCGACCCGGGGATCACCCGAATCGTCGATCATGATGACTGGTGGGGCGGCCACGACCGTCACGCCGGCCGGCCCGCCAGCCGACCCCGCACACCTGCTCACGTCACCTGGCACGCCACGACCTCCCGGGCACGGACGCTTCACCCGACCGTAACGTGCCGGCCGCAGAATCAGCGTCCATGGCCGATCCGCGGAAGGCCCCCACGCTGACGCCCGCCATGCCCACGCCCGCCGTCTCCCGTCCCGTCGCCGTTCCCGTTCCCGCCGACCTGGTCGTCGTCGGCGCCGAACTGGTCGCGACGGTGGACGCCGACCGCCGGGAGATCCGCGGCGGGTGGATCGCAGTGACGAACGGCCTGGTCAGCGCCCTCGGCGGTCCCGACGAGCCACCGCCTCCCGCCGTGCGCACGTTGCGGGCGGACGGCTGCCTGATCACTCCCGGCCTGGTGAACACGCATCACCACACGTACCAGAACCTCACCCGCGCGTTCGCTCCGGCCCTGAACGGTACGCTGTTCACCTGGCTGTCGACCCTGTACCCGCTGTGGTCCCGGCTGGACAGGGAGGCCGTGCACGTCTCCGCCTACGTCGGGCTCACCGAGCTCGCCCTCGGCGGTTGCACGACGACCACGGACCACCTGTATGTGCATCCGCGCGGGGGCGGGGACCTCGTCTCCGCCGAGATCGCCGCGGCGACGGCGCTGGGCATGCGCTTCCATCCCACCCGCGGATCGATGTCGCTGTCGGTGAAGGACGGCGGACTGCCGCCCGACTCGGTGGTGCAGGACGACGACGAGATCCTCGCCGAGTCGGCCCGGCTGGTGGCCCGCCATCACGACCCCTCGCCGGGCGCCATGGTGCGGATCGCCCTGGCGCCCTGCTCACCGTTCTCGGGCAGCCCAGAGCTGATGCGGGCCACGGCGGAGCTCGCCGAGTCGCTCGACGTGCGGCTGCACACGCATCTCGCCGAGGACCCCGAGGAGGACGAGTACTGCCTCGCGCGGTTCGGCCGGCGTCCCATCGACCAGTTCGCCGAGGTCGGCTGGGGCGGCGACCGGGCCTGGGTGGCGCACTGCATCCGCCCGAACCCCGCCGAGGTGGCCCGACTGGGCGCCTGGGGCACCGGGGTCGCGCACTGCCCGAGCAGCAACATGATCCTCGGGGCTGGGCTCGCCCCGGTCGCGGAGCTGCGTGCGGCGGGGGTACCGGTGGGACTGGGCTGTGACGGCTCGGCGTCGGCGGACTCGGCGTCGCTGTGGCTGGAGGCCCGCACGGCGATGCTGCTCGGGCGGCTGCGGCACGGCGCCGCGGCGATGTCGGCCCGGGACGCGCTGGAGATCGCCACTCGGGGCGGGGCCGGCTGCCTCGGCCGAGCCGGGGAGATCGGCGAGCTGTCCGTCGGGGCGGTGGGCGATCTGGTGGCATGGCCCCTCGACGGGGTCGGCTTCGCCGGGGCGCTGTCCGATCCCGTCGAGGCGTGGCTGCGCTGCGGCCCGGTCGCGGCCCGCCACACGGTGGTCGCGGGCCGCGCGGTCGTCCTGGACGGCCGTCCGGTGCATCCCGACCTGTCGGCGATGCTCGCCCGCCACCGCGAGCTCGCCGCCGGCATGCAGGCAGCCTTTGACGATGCCGGAACCGCTGATGCCGGAACCGCTCCCGGCGCCGGGCGGGCCGCGGGTACGACGGCAGCCGGAGCCCGGTGAACGTCGACGGGACCGACCCTGGTGGGATACCTCCGCGAGGTGTTTGATACAAAGCAATGGGCCAGTTCGGGTCGGTTGGCGACGTCACCCGTTCGGCCCAGGAGATGGCGTTCCGGCGACACCCGCCGGGACGTCACCCCCCAGCAGCCGCCGCCGGTGCCGCGTATCGACCCCCCCCCGATCGGTGCGCATCGCACCGGCGGCGGCCTCGACTGGTCCAGGACCAGCGCGGCCTCGGGCCGGATGAACTGCGCGCCTTCGCCGTCCGTGTGGGCGTGCAGCTGTAGAAGCGGACAGGGGCATCCCGCCGAGGGAGGTATCCGACGGTGTATGTGAGGCCGACACTGGGGGCATGCCGACGTTGCCGACCGATGTCGTCGCCCGTCTGACCGCCGCGCTCGCACCGATCGATACGGCGGTCATCGCTCGTCATCCCGGTGATCCGGGAACCCGCC
This sequence comes from Frankia sp. CoWAU3, assembly GCF_977971855.1. Taxonomy (NCBI): domain Bacteria; kingdom Bacillati; phylum Actinomycetota; class Actinomycetes; order Frankiales; family Frankiaceae; genus Frankia; species Frankia sp. CoWAU3. The sequence goes on from NZ_CDWWXB010000061.1 coordinate 5,753, forward strand.
AGCCGGTGCACACCTGCTACCTGCCCGCCGACCGGATGCGCCCGGACATCGTGCTGGCCTGGGGGGAGGCGGCCCGGGAGCTCCTGGCCGCCCACGGCACCGACCCGGCCAGGCTCGCCGCCGCCACCGGGGGCGAGCCGGACCCCGTCATCGCCGAGCCGGTCCACGCACACGTGCTGCACGCGCTGACCGTTGAACCGGTGCAGGATCTGCGGATCGACCTGGAGGACGGCTACGGCGTCCGGATGGACGACACCGAGGACGCCGACGCCGTCGCGGCGGCCGTCGCCCTGCGCGCCGCCGCAGCGGCGGACGCCCTGCCCACGTCCTACGGCCTGCGGATGAAGTCGCTGGACCCGGCTGTCCGGGACCGGGGACTGCGCAGCCTGGACCTCTTCCTCACGGCGCTGGCCGGCGACGACGGCCCACCCGCCGGGTTGGTGCTGACCCTGCCCAAGGTGAGCGCCGCCGCCCAGGTCGCGGTCTTCGCCGATCTGCTCGCCGAACTGGAGCAACGCCTCGGCATCGCCCCGGTGCCCTTCGAGGTGCAGGTGGAGACCCCGGCCGCGGTTCTCACCCTGCCCGCGCTGGTCGAGACCGGTCTTGCGCTGGGCCCGGGACGCCTCGTCGGGCTGCACGTCGGCACCTACGACTACTCGGCGGCTCTCGGCATCACCGCCGCGCACCAGGCCAGCGACCATCCGGCGGTGGAGTACGCCACCACGCTGATGCAGCTCGTCACCGCCGGCACCGGAATCCGGGTCGCGGACGGGTCCTCGAACCTGCTGCCGATCGAGAGCCCGACGAACGCGACGGACGCGACGGAGGGCACCGCAACTACGGAGGGCACCGCAGCTGTCGAGGACACGGCGGGCCGAGGTGTCCACCGGGCGTGGCGGCGGCACGCCGAGCTGGTGCGCCGCGCCTGGTACCGGGGCATCTACCAGGGCTGGGATCTGCATCCGGGTCAGTTGGTGAGCCGGCACGCGGCGGTGGCCGGCTGCCTGCTGGCCGGGCTCGACGAGGCGCTGGGCCGGCTTTCCTCCTATGCCACCGCGTACGCCACCACGTACGCCACCGCCCGGCATCCGGGAGCAATCGCCGACGAGCCGGCCACCGGCCGCGCGCTCGCCGGGCACGTCCTGCGGGCGCTCGACGCCGGCCTGCTGGACGACGCAAGCCTGACCGCGGCTGGTCTCGACCGGGTGACGGTCGACCACTTCGGCGGCAGACCGGTCGCCGCGGGTTGACGACACCCGCCATCCAGGGCGGGTCAGCTCCCCCGATAGGTCGAATAACCGAACGGAGCGAGCAGCAGCGGGACGTGATGATGACCCGCCGGGTCCTCGATCACGAACGCGATGGTCACCTCGGGAAAGAACGCCGAGCGGCTCGCGGTGTCGAAGACGAGCCGCCAGGGGCCTGGGATGGTCGTCGGCAGATCCGCCACCCGGCCGTCGTCGTCGGTGACGGCCTCGGTGACCGCGATCCAGCCCGTGGTCGTGCCGTCAAGGGTGCGCACCGCCCGTTCCAACCGGAGCGGCAGCCCGGCGGCTGGCCGCCCCGTGGCCGTGTCCAGGACATGGGTGGACAGACTCACCACGCCTCCTCGGTCGCGTCCTCCGTCGCCGCGGCCCGGGTCGGGCCTCGACCATCCCACCACCCGGGCTGACCATCGCACCACACCGCTCCTGGTCGACCGTGGTGGATACGCCGGTACCCCAGGAACCCTGTAGGTATCGCTGCCGGCAGTATCAGTGCCGGCAGTATCGGGGAGGGTGGACGTGGTCGAGTTTGTTGGGCGGGAGCGGGAACTTGCCACGCTGGACGGGTTGCTTCGGCTGGTGGGATCGGATGTCGGATCGTCGCGACCGGGTCGTTGTCTTCTGGTCCGTGGGCGGCGTCGGATCGGTAAGTCGAGTCTCGTCGAGGAGTTCGTGGAGCGGGCGGGTGTACCCGCGGTGTTCTTCACCGCTGCCGGTGCCTCGGCCGAGGTGGAGCTGAATGCGTTGCGGGACGTTGTTGCCATGTCCGGGCTGCCGGAGCGTGAGGTCTTCGCCGAGGCAGTTCCCGGGAACTGGAGCGCGGCGTTGCGCCAGCTGGCCGGGATCCTGCCGGCGGACCGGCCCGGTGTGGTCGTGATCGACGAGGTTCCGTACCTGATGGAGCGGGTCGACGCGTTCGAGGGTGTGCCGCGGCATGCCCGGGACCGAGAACTGAGCCGGCGGCCCGTCCTGCTGGTGCTGATCGGTTCGGACCTGTCGATGATGGAGGCCTTGAGTTCGTACGGCCGACCGTTTCACCAGCGCGGGCAGGAGCTGGTCCTGGGGCCGCTCAATCAGGCGGAGGTGGGAGAGCTACCCCTGTCGACACGGCCGTCGAAAGAGCGCCGGTACCGGGTCACCGATCCGTATCTGAGGTTCTGGCTGCGGTTCGTCGGCCCACATCTGCCCGAGATCGAGCGCCTGCGGGGAGACCTCACCGTCAGTCGGATCAGGGCGGGATGGACGAGTTGGCGCGGCCGGGCGGTAGAACCGCCGCTGCGTCAGTCCCTCGCCCGCCTACTCCCGGACGCGGTGCTGCCGTCAGCCCCGGCCTCGGCGCCTACTGGAACCGCTCCAACACTGCCGAGATCGACGTCGTCGGCGCCGACCGGGAACCGGTCGCCAAGGAGCTGTACTTCCTCGGCTCCGTCACATGGCTGGAACGCGCACCGTTCGATGACCATGACCTGGCGACACTGCAGAAACACCGGGCGGCGCTCACGAACCTTCCGCTGCCATTGGTCGCCATCAGCCGCAGCGGAGTTACGGCCACCGGTCTCGCCGCATCCTACGGCCCAGCCGAACTCATCACCGCCTGGCAGCAAAGATGAACGGTATTGTGCCACGGTCGTTCGACCTAGGCGCCGGCGATCAGGCAGCGGTGATCAGGCGCCGGATGCGCAGGGCCGTGATCTCGGCCTGCTGACCGGCCGCGATGCGCAGCTCGTCCGCGGGATCGTTGTCCAGCCGTGCCCGCAGCAGGGCGAGCATCTCCTCCGCGTCACGGCCCGCCGCCCGGACCAGGAAGATGTAGCCGAAGCGCTCCTCGTAGGCCGCGTTCCCCTGCTCGAAGGCCGCCCTGACTTCCGCCGTCGCCTGGTCCATCGCAGCCTGCTCCCGTCGGGGGGCGTCGAGGGACACCACGGTCGCCCTCGCCGTGGTGGGCGGGGCCGGCGTGTGGGCCGGGCGCTCCCCGATCCGGGGATGCGCGGTGAACGCCTCCAGCCAGGCCGATTCGGGCAGGTTCCACCATTCCTGCTCGGCTGCCGGCAGCAGGGCCGCGAGGGTCCCGAAGGGCCGACGGGCCGCCACGGCCGCGGCCCAGTCCTCGGACTCGCAGCAGGCCAGCAGCTCCTCGCGAGCCGCGTCCGGGGACAACGCGTCGAACCAGCGCATCGCGAGCGCCTCCCGCCCGACGGGCGTCGGAGCGCCGGTGAGCCGCAGCCTCGCCAGCCCGCCGTCGGGTATCGCGTCGACCCGCACGTGGGTGGCCTGGATCGGGACCTCGAGATCGAAAAGGTGACGGGTGTTCGGCTGCACCCGGATCCGCGGCAGCATCGGGTACCACTCGGTGATCGCGGTGACGTCGTCGGGGTCGAGAAGGTCGGGGTTGTCCGCCGCCCAGAGGGCCACCGCCCGGGGCGCGTTGCCGCGGAAGTGCCGGGTGTCAACCTCGGCCCGCACGATCGTGCCCTGCGTCGCGAGCCGGACCACCGCCCAGTCGTGGCCGTCCCCACGGCGCCGGCGGGTCTCCCAGCCCTCCCCCATCGCCCGGGCCTCACCCGAGGCGTTCAGGTTATGGCGGTCACCGTAGTGCATGTCGCTGGCGGCCACCACGACACCGCCCAGGTAGGCGGCTGCGAGATCGGAGGTCACCCGGTCGAACATCCGGGGGTCCGGCACCACCGTGCCATGCACCCGCAGCCGGGCGACTCCGCCATCCGGGTGGATGGTCAGGCGCAGATGGGTGATGCGGGTCCGGCCCTGGTCAGCCACCGGCAACACGTTGGCCGCGTCCGGCACGATCGGCGTCCGCGGCACCAGCGGGACCCAGGCCACGGACTCCTCGGCGGCCTCCGCCGCGGAGGGATACCCGGGCAGGGTGGCGCCGTGCACCTCGACGGCCCCGGGAGCGTTGCCGGTGAAGTGGGTGGTGTCCACGGTCACCGCGTGGGCGATGCCGGGTGAGCCCAGCCGGATGATGGCCCAGTCGGATCCGGGAAGATCCCGCCGCCGACGGGTCTCCCAACCGTCGGTCCACTGGCCCCGTTCGGTGAACACGCCCGGCCGCACGATCGGCGGTTCGGGCAGCAGCATCCGTTCGGCGAACGCGAAGAACTCGTCGTTGACGGCCACGACCGTACCGCCGAAACGGGCCGCCGCGAGATCGACAAGATTCGTCAGGTCGGGCGCGTCGCTCATCGGGTCCTTTCACGGGGTCAACCGGCCGTACGAAACCGGACTGTTCACGTGTCGTCGGGTGGCCGCACGGCCCGTCACCACCGTGCGGACCGGATCAGGTCAGGACGACGTGTTAGCGGGGCGCAAAGCGTACTTCGGGCCTGCTCCCTCGGGAGTGGTCCGCGTCGGTGGGTGCATCGGATCACATCCGTGGGGAGGGCTCCGGTACGCCGGACGGTCCCGCGGCCCGGCCGGGTGATGCCTACCTCTCTAATAGCCGCCCCCGCGGAGGACGATCCCCGTCCGCTCGCCGCCCCCGCAGATAGGTCGCCCGCACCACCCCGTTCAACACGCGTCCGGCATAGGGGGTGAGCGGGTGGCGGTGGCGCAGCATCGAGGGCTCCACCAGGAACGACGCATCCGCGTCAAAGATCACCAGATCGGCGTCGGCGCCGATCGCGATGCGCCCCTTGCCGGTCAGTCCTACCAGGTCGGCCGGTCCGGCGCACATCCAACCGACGACGTCGGTGAGGGTGTGCCCCCGCGCCCGGGCCTGAGTCCAGACCGCGGGTAGCCCGATCTGGACAGACGCGACGCCACCCCACGCCGCCGCGAAATCACCGGTGTCGATCTGCTTCAACGCGGGAGTGGACGGCGAATGATCAGTAACGATCCCGACGAACAGGCCCTGGGCCACCCCGTCCCACAACCGGTCCAGATTCCTGCTGTCCCGGATGGGAGATGCGCACTTGAAGACGGTAGCTCCGTCGGGGACCTCCTCGGCCGTGAAGGTCAGGTAGTGCGGGCACGTCTCCACCGTCATCGGCAACCCCGCGTCCCGCACCGCGAGCACGTCGTCGAGGGCATCGGCCGCCGCGAGATGCAGCACGTGCAGGCGGGCACCGGTGGCGGCGGACAGCGCCGCCAGCGCGGCCACGGCCTCGGTCTCCGCGGCCGGCGGGCGCGACGCCAACCAGCTGGCGAAGGCCCGCCCCACGGTGGGAGGTGCCACGGCGAGAACAGAGGGCGCCTCGGCGTGCACGACGGTGAGGGCCCCCATCTGGGCGGTGCGCCGGGCTGCGGCCCCGAGGACGTCCATCGAGACGTGCGGGAACTCCTCGACCCCCGACGGGGCCAGGAAGGCCTTGAATCCGAAGACCCCGGCGCCGTGCAGGGCGGCCAGATCATCGAGGTTGCGGGCATCGGCGCCGATGATGCCGCCCCAGAAGCCGACGTCGACGGCGACCTGGCCGGCCGCCACCGCACGTTTGGCGGCCAGGGCGGCGAGCGAGGTCGTCGGCGGAACGGAATTCAGCGGCATGTCGATGATCGTGGTGACACCACCGGCCGCGGCGGCCCGGGTCGCGGTCGCGAACCCCTCCCACTCGGTCCGCCCCGGTTCGTTGATGTGCACGTGGGAGTCGACCACGCGGGGAAGCAGAGCCAGCTCGCCGAGGTCCGTGACCAGGGTCCCGGGAGGGATCTCGTCCGCGGCGGTGATCGCGGCGATCCGGCCGTCCGCGACGTGCACGGCTGCCGGACGCTCGCCCCCGGGCAGCACGACTCGCCGTGAGAGTAGCACCTGTGGCCGCTCCGGCAGAACGTCCGCGGTGGGCTCGTTCATGCCGCCGGAACACCTTGTCCCGGCGTCGTCGGAGGCGCGGTCGTCGGAGGCGCGGCCGTAGGAGAGATGGTGACGAGGTCCTCGGGTCGCACCGGAACGCGCCGCAGATCCCGTCCGACGGCGACCCGGATCGCCGCGATGATCGCCGGGGTCGCGGTACAGGTAGGCGCCTCCCCCACGCCCTTCACCCCGTAGGGCGCATCCGGCTGCGGATGGGTGACGGCGACGAAATCGAGGTCCGGGACGTCGGCGATGGTCGGCAGCAGATAGTCGTGAAACGTGGGATTAACCACCGCCCCGTCCACCGTGACCAGCTCCTCCATGACGGCGAGGCCCAGCCCCTGGGCAGTGCCCCCCTCGACCTGACCACGCAGCGCCAGGGGATTGAGCACCGTACCGCAGTCCTGGGCCAGCGCCATCGACACGACCCGCACGAGACCGAGGTCGACATCGACATCGACGACCGCGCGGTGCGCCGCGGCGGCGAAGGCCACGTGCGGATCGCCCTGTCCGTCGGCATCCAGCGCGGAGGTACGCCGGTGGTGGAAGGTGTACTCCGCTTCGATCGGCCCGTCGGCCAGCGCCTCGGCGAGCGGAACCCGCAACCCGGCCTCCACCCCGACGATCTCCCCGGCGTTGACGGTCAGCGTCCGTCGAGGTGCCTCGACGACCTCCGCGGGCAGCCCCGCGGTGCGGGCGACCCGGGCGAGCAGGCGATCGGCGACCGCGGCGCAGGCTCCGCGCACGGCGCCTCCGCTCATCCAGGTCTGCCGGGACGCGCTGGTCGATCCGGCACTGCCGACCGCGGTGTCCGCGGGCGCCAACACGACCTGTTCGACGCCGAGCTCGGTGCGGGCGATCTGCCCCGCGATCGTCACGAACCCCTGGCCCACCTCGGCGCACGCGCTGTGCAGCCGGACCCGTACCGTTCCGTCCTCAGCCAGCTCCAGGCGGGCGCGGGCAACGGAGGAGTCGTCCATGCCCTCCGAGAAGAGCAGGTTCTTGTAGGCCAGGGCGTAGCCGACCCCCCGACGGACCCGGCTCGGTTCGGCCGCGGCCGGTCGGCCGCCGGGCAACGCGGTCACCGCGACGTTCGCCGGCATCGCCGGCGGGAGCGGACGCGAGGCCACCGCCTCGATGACCTCCCGCGCCGGCAGCGGTGCGCCCATCACCTGACCGGTGGGCAGCACATCCCCCGGTCGGACGGCATTGCGGACGCGCAGGTCCACCGGATCCATGCCGAGGGCGTCGGCCAGCCTGTCCATCTGGGCCTCGTGACCGATGGTCACCTGCGGCACCCCGAACCCCCGCATGGCGCCGCACGGGGGGTTGTTGGTCCGCACGACGACTCCGTGCAGGTGGGCGTTCGGGACCCGGTACGGACCCGCGGCATGGGTGACCGCGTTCGCCAGCACCGCCGGCGAGGACGACGCGTAGGCACCGCCATCCAGCACCAGCCGTGCCCGCACGCTGACCAGGTTCCCGTCGGCGGTGGCGCTGTGCTGGAACCACATCCGGGCCGGATGCCGGTGCGGATGG
>NZ_CDWWXB010000061.1:13658-16700 GCF_977971855.1 Frankia sp. CoWAU3
ATCCGCACCGGAAGCCCCGTAGCCCGGGCGAGCAGGGCGCCGTGGATCTGAAGAGTGACGTCCTCCCGGCCGCCGAAGGCACCCCCCACACCGGCCAGGGTGAGACGGACGAGCTCCTCCGGGAGACCGAGGCAGGCCGCGATCTGCTCCCGGTCCGAATGCAGCCACTGGGTCGCCACCCGCAGGTCCACCCCACCATCGGCGGCCGGCATCGCCAGGGCCGCCTCGGGAGCGAGAAACGCCTGGTCCTGCATCCCGACGAGGTACTGGTCCTCGACCACCACCGGGCCGAGCGCGTCGGGATCGCCGTGGCGCAGCTCGATCTCACGGTACAGGTTGCCCGCCGGATGCAGCGGCTCGGCATCCGGCTGCCATACCCGGTCGGGGTCGGTCGAAGGTGCCAGCGGCTCGTAGTCCACCTCGATCGCGGCGAGCGCCCGGCGCGCGGTCCGGACGTCAACCGCGGCCACGGCGGCAACCGGCTCCCCTGCGTACCGAACCTCGGTCGCGGCGAACACCGGCTGGTCGGCGACGATCAGCCCGTGGGTGGCCGTGCCCGGGACGTCGGCGGCGGTCACCATCCCCACGACGCCGGGCAGCCGGCGCGCGGCGTCGACGTAGACGCGCCGGATCCGCGCCCGGGCATGGGGCGATCGCAGGGTGCGGGCGTGCACCATCCCCGGAACACGCAGATCACCAACGTAGGAGAAGCTACCGGTCACCTTGTCCGGCCCATCCGGACGACGCACCGGACGACCGATCCCCGGACTCATCGGCCCACCCCCCGGCGGGGCGGAGCAGGTGCATCCCCCAAAAGTAGGGTGCCCCGCTCAGCCTGCACTGTTCTGATGGCAGCGAGTATCCGGCCGTAACCCGTGCACCGGCAGATGTTTCCGGCCAGCGATTCCCTGATCTCCTCCTCGTCCGCATCCGGCCGCCGGGTGAGCAGGTCCGTCACCGCGACCACGAACCCGGGGGTGCAGAAGCCGCACTGCACGGCACCCTCCTCGAGGAACGCCGCCCGCACGGCCCTGGCGGGTCCCGCCGTCCTCAGACCGGCAACGGTGCTCACCTGGGCGTCGTCGGCGTCCGCGGCGAGCACCGTGCAGGACGCCACCAACCGGCCGTCCAGGAGAACGGAGCAGGCACCGCAGCGCCCCTGCTCACACGCGTCCTTCACCGAGGTCACCCCGATGACGTCCCGCAGGACGGTGAGCAGGGAGTCCCCGATCCAGGCGCCGGCCACCGTGTGCAGGAAGCCGTCGACATGGAGGTGATATGGCGCGACGACGCCGTCGTCCGGCCAGGACGACCCGGCCGGCGGTCCGGCCGGGACTTCCCCCGCGAAACGGGCGGTCATGGCCGGACGTCCCGCTCGACTCGGGGGTCCACCGGCGCCCCCGCGGCATCCAGGCATCGGGTGAACGCCCGGGCGGCCAGCACGCCGGCAGCATGCCGGCGGTAGTCGGCGGAGACCCGCGGACCCGCCGCGAGCTCCGGCCCGACCCGCGAGACCGCCTCGCTTACCAGCTCACCGAACCGGCGGGCCGCCGACGAGGACGCGGCCCCTGCGGACCAGTCCACCGCGTCGTGTGCGAACCGCTCGGCGACGGTCATCCGGATCGGCAGCCGACCCACCCCCCCGATCGCGCAGGCCAGTCGATGGCGCATCCGGTCGACGAGGACGGCGCACGACACCAACGCCTGGTAGGCGGCCTGCCTGCCCCCAATCTTGAGATAGCTCTGCGGTCCGGCCGGCCGCGGCAGCCTTACCGCGGTGACCAGGGCGTCGGGGGCGAGCCCGTCAGCGAGGAACGCGGGCAGCGTCATCCGGCCAGGTCCGCGCGGCGAGGCCACGAGGATCTCGGCGTCCGCGGCGGTGAGGAAGGTGAGCAGGTCACCGGTGGGACGTGCCGAGCCCAGCGCGCCACCGACCGTGCCGAGGTTGCGGATCTGCGCGGAACCGACCACCCGGGCGGCGAGAGCGAGGCCGGGCGACAGTGACCAGCCCGCGAGGTCGGTGTAAGTCACGCCCGCACCGACGGTGAGCGAATCCGCCCCGGCGCCGCGGACCCGCAGTTCCAGGACCCGGCGCAGGGCGACTACCGCCCCCGGCCGACGCTCGCCGGACCGGAGGGCGGGGACGAGATCGGTGCCGCCGCCCAGCAGATCGACCGCCCTGCCAGCGTCATGGGCGGTCGCCAGCATCTCCACTGCCTCCCCTACCGTGCGTGGACGGAAGATGACGGCCGTCGCACCGCTAGTCGTCACAGCGGCCTCCCCCGCCCGATCCGACCAATGGTCCGACCAGTGGAAGGAAGCGCGGGAGGGGATGACGCGGGAAGCCGGCCGGCGATCCGGGGGTCAGGCAGGCGGACGAACGCTGCATAAGAACCGACCATAACGGCGGAAGGTTACGTGGATGTTCATCAAGACAGACGCTCAGTGACGTAGTTCTGATCTTTCTTGGCGGCAGCGTTCATCACCTCACCTGCGCTATCTCACCCGTGTTATCGCCAGCTTCCACCCGCACCGACCCAGACCAACGCCCCGGCGTCACCCAGTGTTACCTTACCGATGCTGGCGCGAACTGCGGAGAGGGATGCGACAGGTTTGAGGTGGACATGTCACGCCGGTCGACCTGCGTCTTCCGGCCGCCGTTCATGCTGCGGTTGCGGCTGGAGTATCCCGATGCGGGCTTCACCAACACGATCCTCTTCTGTCTCCAGCCGGAGGACGACCGGACGACCCGCATCTACACCCGAGTCCTGCGTGACGATCTCGGCGGCGACGCCGAGCGGCTGGCCGCTACCGCGGCGGTAGCGGACGCCGGCGGCTGGCCGCTACCGCCGGGTGTCGGGGGCCGATCCCCGCCGCGCTGCCACCCGGTCAGGGCCGGGTGCGGAGGTCAGGGCCGGGTGTAGAGGGCGCAGCCCCATCCGGCCAGCGTGCGCAGCGGGAACGGCAGCCGGCAGCCGAGATCGGCTGCGGCCGTGTCCACCGCGGCCAGCTCTCCCAGCACCGCCTCCCAGCTTGTCGTTT
>NZ_CDWWXB010000062.1:0-1082 GCF_977971855.1 Frankia sp. CoWAU3
ACTTACGGCTGGTCGAACGGCACGCTGCCCGACGAGCATGGGCAGCCGGTGGAGCTGTCGGAGCTGATGTTCACCCGCCCGGACGGGCGCTACCTCGACCCTCAGTGGGTGACCCGCCGGATGTGGCAGATCGGCCGCCGGGCCGGTCTGTGTACCAACATCCGGACCGCGGAGAAGGCCGGGGCGACCAAGCTTGTTGTCGGGGTGCGCTACCGGGACCCGGTCGGCCGCTGGACTCTGTATGTCGACCGTGAGCCGGTCGGCGAGGTGGCCGTGGTGTCCGCGGTTCGGTTGAGCGGGACCCGCGCGGAACTCACCCTGGCCGAGCCGTTGCCCGTCGCCGTCGAGGTCGGCGCCGAGCTCGGCCACGGTCTGCTCTCCCGCCGGCGGCTGCACGATCTGCGGCACTCTTCGGCCTCGATCCAGATCGCCGAGGGTGTCGACATCACGCTGGTGTCCAAGCGCCTCGGTCACTCTTCGACAGCGATCACGGGGACGCTCTACACGCATCTGCTGCGTTCGGCCGGGCAGAAGGCGGCCGAGACGGTGGCGGCGGCAGGGCCTCGCACGACGCGGCGTCCGCACCATGTCCTCACCGAGACGGGAGAGGCGTCGAGAGAGATCGGGGCCCATCGCGTTAAGCCTGGTCAGAAGGCTGTACGAGGCGGGAAGGCCGCGAAGATCGTTGCGGAGGATGCGAGATTCGAACTCGCGAGGGGTTGCCCCCAACACGCTTTCCAAGCGTGCGCCCTAGGCCACTAGGCGAATCCTCCGTGGATGAGACTATCTGATCGTTGCGGGGCCGGGCGCCGGGCCTGCCGCCGTGCCGCCCGGCAGACCTCGGAATTCATGATCGTCCATCACGGGCTAGACTGCACAGCAGACCCCTCGTGCGGCGTTACCCTCGTGAACCCCCCCAGGGCCGGAAGGCAGCAAGGGTAAGCGGGCTCTGGCGGGTGTGCGGGGGGTCCTCTCGTTTCGCCGATCGTCTCGTCGAGCACGCGGAGCAGGTCAGTGAGCACAGCGTTGTACAACCGGTACCGTCCCGCGACATTCGCTCAGGTCGTCGGCCAGGAGCACGT
>NZ_CDWWXB010000062.1:1393-3501 GCF_977971855.1 Frankia sp. CoWAU3
GGCTGCACCACGCCTATCTCTTCAGCGGCCCCCGGGGTTGCGGCAAGACCTCCTCCGCCCGGATCCTCGCCGCCTCGCTGAACTGCGTCCAGGGCCCGACCCCTGAACCCTGCGGGGTGTGCGACGAGTGCGTGGGCATCCGGACGGGCGCCTCGATGGACGTCACGGAGATCGACGCTGCGTCGCACGGTCTCGTCGACGACGCCCGCGACCTGCGCGAGCGGGCGTTCTTCGCCCCTGCGTCGGCCCGGTTCAAGGTCTTCGTGGTGGACGAGGCGCACATGGTGACCGCGGCGGCGTTCAACGCGCTGCTGAAGGTCGTCGAGGAGCCCCCGCCGTACCTCAAGTTCGTCTTCGCCACCACCGAACCGGACAAGGTCATCCCGACCATCCGGTCCCGGACGCACCACTATGCCTTCCGGCTGGTTCCGCCGGGCGTGCTGCGCGAACATCTGGCGTCGGTCTGCGCCCGGGAGGGGGTCGTCGTCGATCCGGCCGTGTTGCCGCTGATCGTGCGGGCGGGCGCCGGATCGGTTCGCGACTCGCTGTCCGTTCTCGACCAGCTGCTGGCCGGCGCGGACGACGACGGCCTGCGCTACGACCGGGCGGTGGCGCTGCTCGGCATGACCGACGGCGTCCTGCTGGACGAGACCGTCGACGCGCTGGCCGACCGCGACGGCGCGGCCCTGTTCACCGTGGTCGACAAGGTCGTCTCCGCCGGTCACGACCCGCGCCGGTTCGCGACCGATCTCCTCGACCGGTTCCGTGACCTGATCGTGATGGCTGCCGTTCCGGACGCGGACGCCCGCGGCCTGCTGGAATCCTTCTCCCCCGACCAGATCGACCGGATGCGGGCGCAGACCACCCGGATGGGCCCCGCCGAGCTGTCCCGGACGGCGGACGTCCTGCACAACGGCCTGGTCGAGATGCGGGGGACGGCAAGCCCACGGCTGATGCTGGAACTGATCATGGCCCGTGCGTTGCTGCCCACGGCGTCGACCGACCCGGCCGCGCTGCTCACCCGGTTGGAGCGGCTGGAACGGCGGGCCGTGCTCGGCGGGGAAGAACCGGAGCCGGGCCCCCCGTCCCCGCTGCCGGTCGGCCGGGCTCCCGCGCCGGTCCACCCGCCCGCCGCGGACCCGGAGCCCATGCCGCTGGCAGTCCGGGCACCCGCTCGGACCGGACCGGTGTCTCGACCGGCGGCCGGCCCCCAGCCTGGTTCGCCGGGTCCCGCGTTCACGCCGGGTGATCGCCCCTCGGGCCCGGCAGGTGTTCCGGGCACGGCCGGCACGCCCGGGACCGGGCGGATCGACGCCGCCGGCCTGCGGATGCTGTGGGACGAGCTTCTCGTGCTCGCCGGCCGCCACAGCCGGAAGACGCATGCGATCCTGAAGGATCACGCGACCGTTGCCGACGTTCGAGGCGACGAGGTCGTGCTGGCCTTCGCCACCCCGACGATGGGCCGGATGTTCGGGCAGGGGAACAACGCCGAGCTGTTCTGTACGGTGCTGGCGGAGAGACTCGGCGGGGCCTGGCGGGTCACCGTCGCTCCCGCGGGCGGATCTGGTCGCGGCAGCGGGCGGCCCGCAGCGGGTCCCGGTCCGGGCGGCGGTGGCTACTCCGGCCCGCCCGGTCCCTCCAAGGCCTCGGGGTTCGCCGGCTCGGGCGGAGCCCCCGGGCCCACCGGCCAGGCGGGAGCATCCCGCTCACCGGCACCAGCACCGGCACGGCCCGCCGGCCCGGCAGGACAATCCTCCGGCCCCTCCTGGGGCCCGCGGCTGGATCCGCCCGTCGGCGCCGAGAACCGCGCCGTCTCGCCGGGATCCCCCCGAGCCATGCCCGGCCAGATGCGCGGACCGGCGGGGTTGTCCCCCGACACCGGGAACGGCTACGGCGGCTCCACCGACGGAACCGAAAGCGGCACGACAGACCCCGGCCGCGGCCCGGACGGCTACGGCGACCCCCGCGACTCCCACGGCGCCGGGCACGGTTCCACCGGCCCGGCCCCCGGCCCCGAGGGCGGCAGGCCCTGGTCCGCCACGGGCCGGGACGGCTCGTGGCCCGGACCGGCGAACGGGGTCGCCGCCGCTGCCAGTGCACCCCCCGCC
>NZ_CDWWXB010000062.1:3834-14817 GCF_977971855.1 Frankia sp. CoWAU3
GGCGGGGCCCGCGGGGGCGAGGAGGCCGCCGTGTCCCTGCTACGGAGCGGACTGGGTGCCACGATCATCGAACAGATCTCGTCCGGCTGATCTCGTCCGGCTGAAGGAACAGATCTCGTCCGGTTGAAGGAGACGTAGGCTCATCGACATGTCTAACCCACAGAACCGCGCCGGGAGTCGGGCCCCCGTCGGGGGCGGGGCGCTGGGGCAGCTCTTCGAACAGGCGCAGAAGATGCAGGCCGCGATCCTCGCCACCCAGGAGGACCTCGCCACCGCCCGGGTGGACGGGACGGCCGGCGGCGGCCTGGTCCGCGCCACCGTCAACGGCGGCGGGGAACTGGTCGATCTGACGATCAGCCCCGAGGCGGTCGACCCCGAGGACACCGAGACGCTCGCGGATCTGATCCTCGCGGCGGTCCGTGACGCGACCACGAATGCCCACAAGCTCGCCGCCGACCGGATGGACTCGATCACCGGTGGCCTCGGCGCGGGCGGCCCGGCAGGTCCGGGTGGCGCCGACGGACTCGGTGGACTCGGTGGACTGCTGTCCGGTGGCGGCCTCGGAGGCCCCCTTCCGGGTGGCCCGGGCCTTCCCGGGCTCGGCTGACAACCGGCGGCACCGGTGTACGAGGGCATCGTCCAGGATCTGATCGACGAGCTCGGGCGGCTGCCCGGCATCGGTCCCAAAAGTGCCCAGCGGATCGCGTTTCATCTGCTGGCCGCCGACCCCGTGGATGTCCGCAGGCTGGCCACCGCCCTGACCGAGGTCAAGGAGAAGGTCCAGTTCTGTCGGAGTTGCTTCAACGTGGCGCAGTCGGAACTGTGTCGGATCTGCTCCGATCCCCGCCGCGATCCGAGCTCGATCTGTGTGGTCGAGGAGCCCAAGGACGTCGTGGCGATCGAACGCACCCGCGAGTTCCGGGGGCGATACCACGTGCTCGGGGGCGCGATCAATCCCATCGGCGGTGTCGGTCCCGACGACCTGCACATCCGGGAACTCGTCGCCCGCCTGGCGGACGGCACGGTGACCGAACTGATCCTCGCCACCGATCCGAATACCGAGGGTGAGGTCACCGCATCCTACCTGGCCCGGCAGATCGCTCCGATGGGCCTGAAGGTCACCCGCCTCGCCAGCGGCCTGCCCATGGGCGGTGACCTCGAATGGGCGGACGAAGTGACCCTGGGACGCGCCTTCGAGGGACGCCGCGTCGTCAGCGCCTGACACCCCGGCCTGCTGTCACCCGGTCCCACCCCGAAGCCACCCCGGCTCCACCGGTCCGCCACCGGGTCCGCCGGGGCCGCTGCAGCCGCTAGAACCCCAGGATGGGGGCATAAGCCGAGCTGGGAATCGAGGCCAGGGTCAGCAGGACCACGCTGACGTCAAGATGGTCGGCCTCGGCGCTGAACACGGCGTGTAATCCTCTGGTGCGGTAGATCCGTACCTCGGGATCCCGGACGACCTGTACTCCGAAGACGTTCGTCGCCCGTAGCCACCAGACCCGCCCGGCCGCCCGGACCCTGACCTGACGGGCGTCCCGGCGCAGCCCGGTCGTGAGCCGGGCGAGTCGGGTGGCCGGCAGGCAAGGCTGATCCAGATAGCCGATGATGTCCCGGTCGGAGCCGTGCACCACCAGCCGGACCGGCCGGGCCGGCGAACCCGGCTCGACGAGGTCGGCTTCCGCCGAGATCTTCCGGTCCCGCGGATACATCTCGGCCGCCCAGATCCCCTCACCGTGCAGGACCCGTTTACCCTGCGGGCCAGCCCCCGGATGGCCGCGGGGCACCATGCCGCCGATGATCCGCCCGGCCCCTTCCAGCCGCCACGCGACGGAGACGACCACCCCCGACGGCACCGGCGTGGCCAGGTCGCAGACGGCTGGTAGGTGGCACATGCGTAGATCGCGGACGCGCCTATCCATCCACACCGCTCAGGTCTCCGGCGCCGCGGTGCCCCGGACCCACGCCGCCGCGGTGCCCCGGATCGCCCGGCGAACCGCCATCCTCACCGGAGGACATCCCGCTAGCTTCCCGCACCCACGCCACCCAAGCCTCAAAATTGATCACTCTGAGCTATCTCCTTCATGCTACGGCAGCCCTTCATCCATGGATTGCCGCCGAGTCGCTCCGCTACGCGCCCAGATGCTACGAGGCGCGCCGATCTACCCATGATGCGCATTCGCCCGAGCATCTGCGCAGGCATTCGACGAATTCGTCGGCTCGCGCGTCGGCGTGGGAATCGGCCGGAGCATCGACGAACGCATCGAGACGGGCGGCAGCAAGAGCATTCAGAGAAAGGTGGGACGGCGTCCGCGCGCACCTTCGCGCGAGCATCGGACACCCGGATCCGATCCCGGGAGCGGTGGTACCCGCGCCCCCAAACACGGAGACCACCGGGCGACCACTGATGGTGACCGCCGGAGGGCCCCACCATCACCCCGCGGTACGCATCCTCCAATCGGGACGTCAGGGTAGGGGGTACCCGGCGAACGCTCTGCCGTCCGTCTGCCACCAGGAGGCCCTGAAGCATGATCATCAGCTCACATGTCGGGGCGGGCGCTTTCGTGGGCATGGCGATCCGACACCCGGTGCCCGCCCTCGCCGCCGGCTTCGTCTCACACCTGGTCATGGACGCGTTGCCCCACTGGGGAACGGGCCCGAACACCGAGCCGGAATGGCTGCCGGTCGCACGCAAGGACGGCGTGGCGGGGCTCGCGGCCATGGCCTTGTTGACGGCGTCTGCCCCCGCCGGGCGCCGACTCGCCGTCCTCGCCGGCATGACCGGTGCCTGCCTACCGGACACCGACAAGGTGGGCCGGTACTTCGTCGGGGTGAGTCCCTGGCCGAGCCGGTTCGACCGTTTCCACGAAGCGATCCAGAACGAGGCCCGGCACCGCCTGCCGCGCGAGATTGCGACGGCCGCCGTACTGACCACCGCGGGCACCCTGCTCCTGCGCCGACTCGCGGCCCGCGGCGACTGAACGCGGAAGTTCAGCGCGCATCCCCCGGCAAGGTCGCCAAACCTCCGGGCCCTTCCGGATCCCGGGCCCTTCCGGATCTACGAACCAGATCCGGAAGGTCCGGCATCGGCAGGAAGGCCCGGCACCGACAGGACAGGCAAAACGGTCAGGGCAGCAGCACGGCCGCGCCGGTGACCCGGTCGGCGGCGAGGTCGGCGAGGGCCCGGTCGGCCGCGGACAGCGGGTAGGGCGACACGGTCACCGCGAGCCGGTGCTCGGCGGCGATCGCCAGGAACTCCTCACCGTCGGCGCGAGTGTTGGCGGTCGTGCTGCGTACGGACCGTTCCTGGAACAGATGGTCGGAGTAAACGAGCGGCGGGATGTCGCTGAGGTGGATGCCCGCGATGGACAGCGTGCCGCCACGGTCGAGCGCGGCGAGCGCCACCGGCACCAGGTCACCCACCGGGGCGAAGAGCACGGCCGCGTCCAGCGGCTCGGGCGGTGCAGCATACGCCTCGCCCGCCGAGGCGGCGCCGAGTCCCAGAGCAAGCTCGCGGGCCCGCGCCGAGCGCGTCATCACGTGGACGGTGGCGCCCTGCGCGATCGCCACCTGGGCTGCGAGATGGGCGGACGCGCCGAACCCGTAGATGCCGAGCCTCCCGCCGGGCGGCAGCTCCGCCCGGCGCAGCGCCCGGTAGCCGACGATGCCGGCGCACAGCAGCGGGGCAAGCTCCGCATCGCTGTAGCCGTCGGGCAGCCGGTAGGCATAGTCGGCGCGCACGCAGGCGTACTCGGCGTATCCGCCGTCGACATCCCATCCGGTGTAGGTCGAGGCCGGGCAGAGGTTCTCCGCTCCGCGCCGACAGTACCCGCAGGTCCCGTCGGTCGAGGCCAGCCAGGCGATGCCCAGCCGGTCCCCGGTGCGCACGCCGCTCACCCCCTCGCCAACCGCGTCGACCCGTCCGACGACCTCATGTCCGGGCACGGTGCGCGGTCGGTGCGGCGGGAGATCACCCTCGGCGAGGTGCAGATCGGTACGGCAGACTCCGCAGGCGTCGACGTGGACCCGAACCTGGCCCGGCCCTGGCCGGGGCACGGGCAGCTCGGCCGGGCGCAGCGGGCGGGTGCTCATCGGCCCGGGAGCGACTACTTGCCAGGCACGCATTGCCAGGCACGCATCCGCTCGGGTAGCTCAGATGTTGACGCCATGATCACGAGCCAGACCACCGAGGTCATTGTGGCCCTGGCCGACGGCGCGGAACTTCCAGTCGGCGCCGTTGCGGTAGACCTCACCGAAGATGACGACGGTTTCGGTGGAGTAGTCCTCGGACAAATCGTAGCGGACCAGCTCGTTTCCGCCCTGGTCGACCACGCGGATGTAGGCGTTGCGCACCTGGCCGAAGTTCTGGTTCCGGTTCACCGCGTCGTAGATGGAAACCGGAACGATAATCCGGTCAATGTCGACTGGAACCAGTGCAAGGTTGATGATAACGGACTCGTCGTCCCCCTCGCCCTGCCCGGTCAGGTTGTCACCGGTGAGCGTGATCGCCCCCTCGGGGGACGCGAGGTTGTTGAAGAAGACGAAGTAGCCGTCGTTGAGGACCTTGCCGTCCGCCCGGACGCCGATGGCAGAGGCGTCCAGGTCGAAATCGGTCCCGGTGGTCGTGCGGGCGTCCCATCCGAGCCCGACGTTCAACGCGGTGAGCTGGGGGGTGCCGGCCTCGGCGGCCTGCTTCGTGAGGCTGACGTTGCCGCCCTTGGCAAGGCTGACTGCCATTGAGGATCGTCCTTCCTGAGCTGGTCCTCGGCGTCGGGGACCATCGCGTGGACCGCGTGCGTCGCAGTCGGTCATACGGGTGAGCCGGTCGTACGGGTGAGTCGGTCATACGGGTGAGCCGGTCGTGCGGATGTCATCACCCTGGCACACCAGAAGGAATACGCCCAGCACCCCGTCGCCGGGGCGACATCGTCCCGGCGGTGGAAAAGGGACACCGGACCAGATCCGGGCAAGGCCACCGAGCAAGGGCGACGGGCGGCCGCGCTCGGTCAGCGGCCGCGCTCGGTAACCTGGCTGCCATGGCGCTCTTGGTCGCGAAGTTCGGTGGGTCCTCCGTTGCCGACGCGGACCGCATCAAACGAGTCGCTGAGCGAATCGTGGAGAACCGGCGGGCCGGCAACGACGTCGTCGTGGTGGTCAGCGCGATGGGTGACACCACCGACGAACTTCTCGATCTGGCCGAACAGGTCTCGCCGCTTCCGCCCGCCCGGGAGCTCGACATGCTGCTCACCGCCGGTGAGCGAATCTCGATGGCGCTGCTGGCCATGGCGATCACCACCCTCGGCGCCGAAGCCCGCTCGTTCACCGGCTCCCAGGCCGGAGTCATCACCGACTCGGTGCACGGCAAGGCGCGGATCATCGACGTTACCCCCGGGCGGATCCGCGCCGCCCTGGACTCCGGCGCGATCGCGATCGTCGCGGGCTTCCAGGGTGTGAGCCAGGATACAAAGGACATCACCACGCTCGGTCGAGGCGGCTCGGACACGACCGCGGTGGCGCTCGCTGCCGCGCTGGGAGCGGACGCCTGCGAGATCTACACCGATGTAGACGGCGTGTTCACCGCCGACCCGCGCATCGTCCCCGACGCCCGCCGCATCGACACGATCTCTTATGAGGAGATGCTGGAAATGGCGGCGTGCGGCGCGAAGGTCCTCATGCTGAGGTGCGTCGAGTACGCCCGCCGTTACAGCGTCCCCGTGCATGTCCGATCGTCCTTCTCGGCGAAGCCGGGCACGTGGGTCACCGAGATTCCGGAGGAACAGCTCGTGGAACAGGCCATCATCCGTGGGATCGCGCACGACCTCAGCGAGGCGAAGGTGACGGTCGTCGGATGCCCGGACAAGCCCGGGGTGGCGGCGGCGGTGTTCCGGGCCGTGGCGGACACCGACGTCAACCTGGACATGATCGTTCAGGTCGGCTCGGTCGCCGGGTCGGGGCGGACGGACATCTCGTTCACCCTGCCCAAGACGGATGGACGTACCGCGCTCACCGCGCTCACGAAGGTCCAAAGCGAGATCGGCTTCGAGCGCACCCTCTACGACGACCACATCGGCAAGCTGTCGCTGATCGGCGCGGGGATGAAGTCGCATCCGGGGGTGTCCGCCCGGTTCTTCGGCTCCCTCGCCGACGCGGGGGTCAACGTCGAGATCATCTCCACCTCTGAGATTCGCATCTCAGTGGTGGTGCGCGACACCGACCTCCCGCTCGCCGTGCGGGCCGTGCACGGCGCCTTCGACCTGGGTGACCCGAACGGCGGGGCGATCGTGTACGCGGGAACCGGACGATGACGTTGGCGACGTCGTGGGTCCTCGAGACGGCGGCACACCGCGGCAGCTGGACACGCCGCGGCGGCACGGTGGCGAATCAGGAGGATGGATCGTGACGAGCAACGAGGCGGGCCGGCGACCGACGCTCGCAGTGGTGGGGGCGACCGGCGCGGTCGGCACGGTGATGCTGTCGCTGCTCGACGAACGCCCCGGCATCTGGGGAGAGATCCGGCCGATCGCCTCGGCCCGATCCGCGGGACGGACGGTACGGGTGCGCGACGCGGACGTCGTCGTCCAGGCCCTGGCACCGGAGGTCTTCGACGGCGTGGACGTGGCCGTGTTCGACGTTCCCGACGAGGTCTCCGCCCGGTGGGCACCGGTAGCGGCGGCCCACGGCGCGGTCGCGGTCGACAACTCCGGCGCGTTCCGGATGGACGCCGACGTGCCGCTGGTCGTGCCGGAGGTGAACGCCGACCAGATCCCCGCGCGGCCGCGGGGCATCATCGCGAACCCGAACTGCACCACCCTGTCGATGATCGTCGCGGTCGGCGCTCTGCACCGGGCGTTCGGGCTGGAGTCGATGTTCGCGGCCTCCTACCAGGCCGCGAGCGGCGCCGGGCAGGCCGGCATCGACGCCCTATACGACCAGCTCACCGTCGTCGGTGGCACCCGCGAGCTGGGGCGGACCGCCGGTGACGTGCGTAAGGCCATCGGTGAGGATGGCCTCGGCCCCTTCCCGGCGCCGCTGGCGCTCAACGTCGTGCCCTGGGCCGGTTCACTGAAGGACGGCGGCTGGTCCTCGGAAGAGTTCAAGGTCCGCAACGAGTCCCGCAAGATCCTGGGTATCCCGGATCTGCGGGTGTCGGCTACCTGTGTGCGGGTGCCGGTCATCACCACGCACGCGGTCGCGGTGCACGCCCGCTTCACCCGGCCGGTGACGGCGGACGAGGCGCGCACGGTGCTGCTGAACGCTCCCGGCGTCGCCGTCGTCGACGATCCGTCAGCCGGCGAGTTCCCGACCCCGGCCGACGTCGTCGGAACGGACCCGACCTGGGTCGGCCGAATCCGGCAGTCGCCGGACGACCCGCACGAGGTCGCGCTGTTCCTCTGCGGGGACAACCTGCGCAAGGGCGCCGCGTTGAACACCCTGCAGATCGCCGAACTTCTCGTGCAGGATTGGCTGTGCCTTTAATCAGGTGTTAAGCTTTTGGCCGCGAACCACGCCATCCGGGAACCGATGAACGCCCCGCGCTTTCCGGCCCGAGAAAACGATCGAGATCAGCCGGAAAAAACATACCTTCCACCGAACTGTCGGATATCGAACTGATCGAGAAGTCGAGAAGCGGTCAGCCCGCCCCAGGAGGACCCTTGGGCGGGCTGACCGTTGAAGTCTCTCGTGGCTCAGACGACGCGGACGGCGTCGGCCTGCGGACCCTTCTGACCCTGGGTCACCTGGAACTCGACCCGCTGGCCCTCCTCAAGTGCCTTGTAACCGTCCATCTGAATCGCGCTGTAATGAACGAAGACGTCGGAACCGCCGCCGTCCACGGAGATGAAGCCGAAGCCCTTCTCCGAGTTGAACCACTTCACCGTGCCCTGAGCCACGTGCCGTTCTCCCTGCTGGTGCAGTCAGGACCCGCACCGCGCGGGCCCCGGGCCGAACGTCAGGAAGCTGCAAGAGCCCCTGACGTTGTTCCGCCGCGCCTCGGTTGAGACGCGAACCGCCGAACTCCGGCCAGGGACGACGCTACACGGACGGAGGCCTTCGCGGGAGTCCTCCGGGCAAGGAAGTCCACTTCATACCCCGGTCACAGAACAACGCAGCAGGTCCGGCCGCCAGCGGCTCCACCCGTCCCGTCCCGCAATCCGTCGAGCTGACAGGGATTTCCCGAGCGCGCCGACCCGTGGCGGATGGTAGTGCGCCCGATGGCCCGGATGTGGCGCACGAATGGGTGACGCGGAGGAGGTAATCGGTCAGACCACGGCAGAGCCCACCCGGCACGGCCCCAGGTCAGCGGATCCAGCGACGGTGCCGGGCCGCCGAGATCGCGGGCCACGCATCGAAGAAGTCTCGTTCCGCCATGCGTGCCCGGCACTCCTCCAAGCCCAGCAGGACACCCAGAGTAAACGCGGTGGGGGCGCCCTGGGCCTGCGCTGCCGTCCCCCAGTCCTCCAGCAACCTGCGCGCGATGGTGGCGTCCTGATGGGTTCCGAGCAGCTCCTGCGCGATCTGAGCCTGCTCTACCAGCCGCGCCGCGTCATTCCCGTACAGCGGCGCGACGGCCTCCGCCGCGTACCGTAACCGCTTGGCCTGCTTGCGGGCGGAATGCAGCATTTCGTCCCGTTCCGAGCCGACCTTCAGGGCAGCCGCGGCGCGGACCTTCTTCGCCAGCTTCCGGTCGGCGCCGAGCAGCAGATCGGGGAGGGCCTTGCCGGCCGGACGGGCCGCCGCGGGGGTGAGCGGGCCCCGCAGCAGGGTGAGCAGGTTGGAGACGAGCGCGAAGTACCGGTCACTGCGCAACATGGCCAACGCCTCCGCCCGGCCGTTGGCCGTGCCGGTGCCGAGGTGCGCGGTGACCGTCTTGCGCACGGGCCCCGCGACCAGCTCGGTGGGCAGCTCCGCCAGGCGGGTCTCGAAATAGGCGGCCTGGACCTCGGCGTCGCGGGCGCCGGAGAGCGCGCCGGCGAGGTCCCGCAGCTCGCCGTCCAGGAAGAGCGCTCTCTCGGGCGGGAACAGCGGCGCGAACGTCCGCAGGGTGCTGCGGGCCCGACGGCAGGCGACGCGCATCTTGTGGACCGCCTCGGGCTCGTCGAGCCGCACCCGCGGATCGGCCGCGAGCAGGGCACGTGCCTGTTCGATCAGATAGGCCCGTACCACCTCGCCCGCCGGCGTCCCGCGTCGTGGCTTGCGCGGCGGCGCAGGGACGTCCGGCCCGGGGCCGGCGGCCAGCGCCCCACCCAGGACCCGCGCGAGCTTCGAGGAGTCCGCCGCCGGGGTGGCGCCCGCGGCCGTGAGCAGACCGGCGACCTCGTCGAGCACCTCGGGCCCGCCGTTGACGAGTTCGACCTCGATCTCCCGCCAGCTGCTCAGTGCCGTCCTCTCCCCCAGGGTCTGCGCGGAGACCTGGTCATCGACGACCTCGGCCAGGTCGACTCCGACCGTGTCCCGCAGTCGGCGCGCTGTCCGCAGTGTCCGCAGCCTGGCGACCGGCCGCGGCTCGGCACCGCGCAGATGGACCGACACCAGATCGACGAACTCCGCGGGAGGGCTGTACCGCGGGCCCTCCGCCCCCACGCCCACGCCCACGCCCGCGTCGAGCGGGAGCTGGAGCTCGTCCCGCTCCCCCACCCGAACGGGCAGCTTGAGGTGCCATCCGGCGTCCGACCCACCGGTCCGACGCCGCAGCGTGATATTGTTACGGGCCAGCCGGAGATCGTCGCTGTCGTAGTAGACGGCCTCCAGACTGACGGTCTTGCGGGTGCGCGCGGTGGCGACGCCCGCAACCTCCCCCAGCTTCGGGAGCACAAAGGTCGGTTCGACCGAGAACTTGCGCTCGATCTCGCGGATTCCGTTGACCATCGGTCCTCCCCGACCAGCCGTACCGCGGCAGGCACTCGACGGCTACGCCTTCCGGCGCCCCGAACCCGCCGATGTTGACGTCCTCGAACGATCCACCGCCTCCGCGATACACCGTTGAGATACGCATCGTATGCCCATCAGACGATGTCTATTTCCCCACCCGTAACCTTAGCGCGGCGCCGGAATCCAGGAGATCTTTCCGACCAACGCTACGTATCCGACGAACGCGACGGTGTCGATGAGTGCGTGGGCGATGACGAGCGGCAGCACCCGGCCGGTCCGCTGGAACAGCCGGCCGAACAGCAGGCCCATCGCGAGGTTACCGGTGAACCCACCGAGCCCCTGGTAGAGGTGATAGGAACCGCGGAGCAGGGCGCTGGCCGCCAGCGCCCGGTTGGCCGCGACACCAAGTTCACGCAGCCGCACCAGCAGGTACCCGGCGACGATGACCTCCTCGGCGAGGCCGTTCTGCGCCGCGCTGAGGACCAGGACCGGTACGCGCCACCACACGTCCGGCAGGCCCGAGGGCGCGACGGTGAGGTTCGCCCCGCTGTGCCACGCCAGCAGGTAGAGGCCCAGGCCAAGCCCGCCGACCCCGGCCGCGATCGCCGCTCCCCGGCCGGCGTCGCGACCGGTGTGCCGACCGTCCAGGCCGATCGCCCGCGGTCCGCCTCCGTGCCTCGTCAGCAGGTATACGGCGAGCAGCGCCGGCACCAGCCCGGTGACCAGGTCGGCGAGTTGGAGCGCGAGGTCGAGCCAGGGCCGTCCCGGCGCCGCCGAGGTGTTCAGCCGGGCCACCTGGGAACGGACGGGGCCCGGCCGGGTCAGCACCCCGACGTAGCGGATGACCGCGAACAGCGCCGAGGTAGCGAAGGAGACCCCGAGCACGAGCCAGACCTCGACGACGAGCTGCCGGCGGGTGAGCGACTCACCCGCGATGACCGGCGCCTGAGCGGGGGCAGAGGTCACGCGATGACCGTAGCCCACCGCCGCGGCGGGCCGGCCCGATCACTGCACCGGCCCGATCACTGCGCCGGCCCGATCACTCCGCCGGTTCCGGCCGGGAGAACAGCCGGAACAGCATCATCAGGGACGGCACAAGCACCACCAGACCGCCGACGA
>NZ_CDWWXB010000062.1:14998-15881 GCF_977971855.1 Frankia sp. CoWAU3
CGGCCGCGATGCGGGCGGCACCGAACTGCTCGCGCCAGAGCGCGACGAGGGCGCCGATCCCGCCGAGGGTGGACAGGGCTACCAGGGGAAGCGAGCGGTCCCTGAACCGGCCGGCGACCTGCGGGGCGTCCGCCCACAGCAGGGGCAGCAGGATCGCGGCGAGTGCACCGCAGAGCACGGCGCCGCCGATGGCCCGCCGGCGGAAGTCGGCCACCAGGTGCGCGGTGGCCGGGGAAGAGGCGGCGTCCCGGCAGAGGTAGACGGCGGCGAGGAAGGCCGTCGCGGCGACCGCGAAGGCCCCGCAGACGAGCCCGAACGGGCTGCGCACCGGCGCGAACGGGTCGTCGGTCGACAGATCACCGCTGGCCAGAGCCGCACCGGCCACCCCGAGCGCGAACGGGGCGATCGTCGAGGAGACCGCGAAGACGTGCCCCCACCAGTGGTCGGGACCGGCCCCACCCGCCCCGTAGGACCGGTACACGTACGCGGCGCCACGCAGCACGATGCCGACGAGGGCCACGGACAGCGGCACCTCCAGAGAGGAGCCGATCACCCCGTAGGCCTCGGGAAACCCGCTGAACATCGCCACCACGATGAAGATCAGCCAGACATGGTTGGCCTCCCACACCGGGCCGAGTGACGCCGAGATCAGTTTCCGCTGGTCGCCAGCGTGCCGGCCGCGTGCCAGCAGGTCCCACACCCCGCCACCAAAGTCCGCGCCACCGAGCAGCGCGTAGGCGGTGAGCCCTACCACCATGATGATCAGAAGGAGGTCAGCGCTGGTCATCAGTCTTCTCCCCGCCCGCCGAAACCGGTGCTGCCGTCGGATCCCGTTCCCGTTGTCTCACCCGGGTGCGCCGAACCGCGGGATCCCTCGGGACCG
>NZ_CDWWXB010000062.1:16238-17538 GCF_977971855.1 Frankia sp. CoWAU3
CCGGTTCGGGTCGCGGCTTCGGGATGGATGGCGAATCAGAATCGGTTGTCCGTCCGGGCCTGGCCGGGCTCGCCTGCCCCGCGCCGTGGACGGCCGTGCGGTGGACGCCCGCAGCGGGCTGCCCGGACCGGATCTCCGCGACGGCCGGGCCGCCGGTGGCCATCCGGCGCAGGATGAGGATCAGCGCACCCGCGAGCCCCAGGTACAAGACCAGGGAGCCAGCGAACATCGGCGCGACCCCGTCGGCGCCCGTCACCGCGTCGTGGACCCGCATGTGACCGCCCACGATCCACGGTTGACGACCACCCTCGGTGACCTCCCAGCCGGCCATCATCGACAGCGCGGACGCCGGTCCCGTGGCCGTCGCGGCGAACAGCCACGGCCGCCCGGTGGGCAGTAGCGTCTTCTCGCCGCGACGGCGCCGGCGGACGACGGCGGCACCAGTCAGGGCGGACAGTCCGATCAGCGCGGAACCGAACCCGACCATCGTCGCGAACGACCCGTGCACCAGCAGACCGTTCGGGCGCTCGTCCGGCGGCGCGGCGTCCAGACCGGTGATCACGTGATCTGTACTGAATCCCTCCATCAGCGAGAGCAGACCCGGGATCTCCAGCCCGTAGCGGACCTCGCTGCTCTTGTCGTCGTAGAACCCGCCGAGGGTCAGCGGCGCGTGCGACCTGGTGTGGTAGAGCCCTTCCATCGCGGCCAGCTTGAACGGCTGGTTGGCCCCGGCGATCCGGGCCGCCCAGTCCCCCACGATCAGCTGAAGCGGCGCACAGACCAGCACCACCGCCAGGCCGATCCGCAGCCCGCGCTGGTGGTAGGCGTCGCGGCGACCGCGCAGCATGCCGACCGCGTAAATGCTGGCGACGGCCCCGCCGGTGCACATCAGCGCGGCCAGCAGCATGTGGACCACCTGGGGCGGAGTCCCCGGACTCAGAAAGGGCGCGAACGGCTCGGCGGCGACGACCTTGCCGTTCACCTCGGTGATCCCTCGTGGCACGTTCATCCAGGCGTTCACCGTGATGATGAACAACGTCGACAGGGTGCCGGAGATCGCGATCGGCCATAGCGTGAGCCAGTGCGCGCGCGGCGACAGGCGCTTCCAGCCGTACAGGTACATCCCGACAAAGATCGCCTCGGTGAAGAACGCGAAGCCCTCCAGGGAGAACGACAGCCCGAGCGCACTGAGCCTTTCCGCGCAACGATCGATAGCTCTGCGTGAGAATCACGGACGGTAGTTGGTAGGGCGGTCCGAAGGGGGCGGTGCAAGAAGAAACGCGGGACCCCGGTAGAAGTC
>NZ_CDWWXB010000063.1:0-11808 GCF_977971855.1 Frankia sp. CoWAU3
CCGGTTCACCGAACACTTACGACTATTTTGTACGAGTAACAGGGCGTAGCGACCTTGAGGTAACTGACGCCAATATATTGCCGGCGCCGATTGTGGACCATCCGTTGGCCGGGGCGATCCTGCTGCGGACGCTGCGGTTGAACTGCCTGACGTCGGCCTACGCGCCGCTGTGGAGTGAGGTGTTCGACCAGGCCTGGGGTGACGACGGCTGGGTGATCCCCACGCCGAACACTCCACCGCTCGGTGACGTCCGGCCGGAGTGGGACGTGCGGTCGCCGCTGCGGACCGAGCTGGCGCGGCGGGCGGCGCTGGTCGAGCTGGACGCGCTGGTCTCGGTGATGATGAACATCTCGGCGGATCAGCTCGTCGCCCTGTACCTCGCGCGCTTCCCCCAGCTTCAGGCCTACGAGGAAGACACCTGGTTCGATCTCGCCGGTCGCAAGATATGCGGCGACCGCAACTCGTTCGGGTTCGGCCAGGCCAAGGAGCACTACGTCCAGTTGCGTAAGCACCTGGAGGACCCTCGTCACGAGCCGCCGCCGGAAGGGTATGCTGCCCCGTCCCACAAGGCGGACCGGGAGGCGGAGATGCGGCAGGCGCACGCCGCGTTCAGTGCCCGGCTGCGGGCCGCCCGGGACGCGGGCTGGCGGGAGCCTGAGCCACCGGAGTCGGGCGGATGAGGCCGACGTTCGCCGCCGACAGCCTGCGGCGCAACCTGACGCAGTTCCTCACCACGACGTTCGCCCTCGCCGACGCGGACGAACGGGCCGCGCTCGCGCGCTTTCTGGAGCATCCCGAGCACGGCATCTACCGCGGGCCGTACCTGCGTGTCCGCATCCCGTTCCGGCCGGCGGCCGACGGCTGGCAACGACACCTCCAGTGGCATCCGGGCGGGGACTGGACGCCCTACGAACACCAGGCCCGGGCGTTCGAGCGGCTGAGCACCCTGCATTCCCCGGCCGAGCCGACGCTGGTGACCACCGGCACCGGCTCCGGCAAGACCGAGGCCTTCCTTGTCCCGGTCCTGGATCACTGCGAGCGGGCCGGCCGAGCCGGCCGGCGCGGCGTCAAGGCGCTGCTGCTCTACCCGATGAACGCACTGGCCTCCGACCAGACGCAGCGCATCGACGAGTTCCTCGCCCGGCCGGGCCTGGAACACGTGACCGCCGGGCTGTACGTCGGCGACGTGGCGGAGACGACCTACGCCCGGGTGCTGACCTCCCGCGCGGAGATGCGCCGCAACCCGCCGGACATCCTGGTCACCAACTACAAGATGCTCGACCAACTGCTGCAGCGGGCCGACGACGTGCCGCTGTGGGAGGGTGCCGAGCTCGCGTATGTCGTGCTCGACGAGTTCCACGCCTACGACGGCGCCCAGGGCACCGACGTCGCGATGCTGCTGCGGCGGCTCGGCGCCGTCACCGGCCAGGCCGAGCCGGGCCGTCCGCTCGGGGCCGCCTGCCCGGTCGCCACCTCGGCGACCCTCGGCGAGGGCCAGGGCAGCGACGGCGGCGCGGCCATCCGCGGCGTCGCGGGCCAGGTTTTCGGCACCGTCTTCGACGAGGCGGCGCTGATCGGCGAAGACCGTCAGCGCCCGGAGGAGATTCTCCGCCCGGTCGACCACAACCTGCCGCTGCCGGACCCGGCGGACCTCGCGGGCATTCCCGACCCGGCCCGGGACACCTGGTCGCTGCGGCGGACCGTGGCGGCCGTGCTCGGCGTGGACACCTTCGACCCGGCTGTGCTTGGCCGGCATCTCCAGCGGCACATCCTCACCCACGCGGTGCTGGGTCTGCTCGGTGACGAGCCCAGGACCGCGGCGGAGATCCTGGAACTGCTCCCACGCCGGGGCGCCTACCGCTGGGGCCTCGCCCTGCAGAACGAACCCGAGGTGGCCGCGCTCGGACTGGCCCGGTTCGTCGGGCTGCTGTCGATGGCCCGCGACCCGGACCGGCCTGAGCGCCCGTTCCTCGGTGTCGAGACGCACCTGTGGGTCCGGGCCGTGTCGCGGCTGCTGCGAGGCGTGGCCCGGCAGCCGACCTTCCTGTGGGACGGCGACCCCCGCCGGGTACCCGTCGCCGACGCATCCGAGGCCGACGGTGCGGTCGCGGATACCAGTCAGGCGCTGCTCCCGGCGGTCTACTGCCGGCACTGCGGCCGGTCCGGCTGGTCGGCGATCTCGCCCGAGCGCGATCCGCACGAACTCGTCACCGACCCGGCCAAGATCTACCGGGCCGGCGTCGGCCGGGACAAGCGGCGGGTACGCGCCCTGCTCGCCGCGACCCCGGGCGAGATCGCGGGCACCGGCCGCGGCCTGTTCGTGCTCGACTCCGCCGGCAGCCGCATCCGTCCGTTCGACCCGGCGAAGGACCGCGCCCGGGCCGACCGCCCCGGTTCCGGCAACGGTCCCGGCAACGGTTCCGGTTCCGGTCCCGGTTCCGGTTCCGGCAACGACTCCGGTAACGACGTGGTCGTCCTCGCCGATCTCGGGGACGATCGGGCGGCCAGCCTGGACCGCTGCCCGGCCTGCGGGCTGGACCAGGGCATCCGCTATCTGGGTGCGGGCCTGGCGACGCTGGCTTCGGTCGCCGTCACCCAGCTGTTCACCGGCGGCGAGCTGGCCGGCCGGGAACGGCGCACCCTGCTGTTCAACGACTCGGTGCAGGACGCCGCCCACCGGGCCGGTTTCGTCGCGAACCGCTCGTTCACCTTCTCGCTGCGCTCGCTGCTCGCCGCCCAACTGGTACCCGGCCAGCCGGTGACTCTCGACGCCGTCGTCGCCGACCTGGTGGCCGCCGCCACCGACCGCGACACCCTTGCCGCGATCATCCCGCCCGACCTGCACGACTCACCCGGTATCGACGCCCTGCTGTCCGGTGAGCACACCGGCAGCCGCAGCACCTGGCGGCTGGTCGCTGACCGGCTGGGGTTCGCCACCGTGCTCGAGTTCGGCCTGCGTTCCCGCCAGGGCCGCACGCTCGAGCTCACCCGCACCGTCGCCGCCGATGTCGTGCTCGACGAACCGGGGAAGGTCGCCGCCCTGTGCCGCGACCTGCTGCTCACCGGCCGGGCCGCGCAGCTCCCGGCCGGGAGCCTGCCCGACGAGGCACGGCTGGAGGCCTTCGTCCGGGGTGTGCTTGAACGGCTGCGCGTCCGCGGCGGCGTCCGCCACACCTGGCTGGCCGGCTACCTCGCCCAGGGCGGCCGCCGGTGGATGGTCTGGGGTGGCCGGCCCGCCGGCATGCCGGCTTTCCCGGAGGGCCTCTCGGCGCCCGCATTCCTGCTGTCCGGGCCTCGGCGCAACAGCGAGTTCGACCTGCTCACCGCGCGCGGCGGCTGGTACCAGGACTGGGCGCGACGGTGCCTGGGCGGGCTCGACCGGGAGGCCGTCCACGAGTTCCTCGGCCGTCTGCTGCCCGAACTCGCCGGTGCCGGCGTGCTGCGCAGCCACCAGCTCACCGCCGACCCGACACTTTCGGTGTTCGGGCTGCAACCCGGCCACGTTCGGGTTGTCCGGCTTGACGATTCCGCGGCCGAGCTGGCCGGGATCCGCTGCGACTCCTGCTCCTGGGCGCAGACCGTGCCGCCGGCTGGGTCGGGCAGCCCTGCCAGCGGTACCGCTGCGATGGTCACCTCACCGCCGCGCCCGACGCCGCCGCCGTGGGCGACTACTACCGTCGGCTCTACCTCGGGGGCGGGGTGTTCCGGGTGGTGACGGGCGAGCACACCGGCGTCCTCACCCGCGTGCAGCGCGAACAGGTGGAACGGCAGTTCCTCGACGGTACCCGCTACACCGACCCGAACGTGCTGTCCTGCACCCCGACGCTGGAGCTCGGGATCGACATCGGGGAGCTGTCGGCCGTGCTGCTCGCGTCGTTACCGGCTGCGCCCGCGAACTACGTGCAGCGCGCTGGGCGGGCGGGCCGCCGTAGCGGGAACGCGTTCGTGCTGACGCTGCTCGCCAACCGCGCCCGGGACCGTTACTACCTCACCGAACCCCGCGAGATGATCGCTGGCCAGATCGTCCCGCCGGGCTGCTACCTGTCCGCGGTCGAGATCCTGCGGCGCCAGTATGTCGCGCACCTCATCGACCTGGCGGCGCGTCGCCAGCTGCCCGGCGTGCTGCCGCTGCCGCGTCGGGCCGGCGCCCTGTTCGGCCCGACCGGCTGGCTGTCGTCGTTCGGCGCCGCGGCCAAGCGGGCCGGCGCCGACACTGTCGAGGTGTTCCTGTCGCTGTTCGGTGACGACGTCACGGCGCAGGCCGCCGGTGAACTGCGGGTGTTCGCGACCGACCGAGCCGGCGGAATCGGCGGAATCGAGGGTGCGCTGGCCTGCGTGGACGCCGCCTGGGAAGCCCGGCTGGACGGCCTGCGTCACCGGCTGGCGGCCATCTTGTCCGCCACCGACGCCCTTGCCGACTCCGACCCCGACCAGAAGCGCGAGGCCCGCGGTCTGCGGGCCGAGCAGCGGGCCGTCCGAAAGCGGGTCGCCGAGATCGGCCGGGCCTCGGCGCACGCCACGCTCGTCGAGTTCGGACTGCTGCCGAACTACGCCCTGATCGACACCAACACCATGCTCGAAGCGACCCTGACGTGGGAAGACGGCGGGTCAGGACCCGACGACCGCAGATACCACAGCGAGGTCCGCGAGTACCCGCGCCCCGCCCGGCAGGCGCTGCGTGAGATCGCACCTGGCAACATCTACTACGTCCGGGGATACCAGCATGAGATCAGCGGTCTTGAGATCGGCACGCCGGACAGCCCGGCCTGGGAACACTGGCGGGTGTGCCCCGCCTGCGGCCACGTGCGCACCGAACACGCCATCCAGGACCCGAGCGCCTGCCCTCGCTGCGGCAGCCGCGGCATCGCCGACTCGGGGAACCTGTACCAGGTGCTACGGCCCAGCAAGGTGACCGCGGTTGACCGCGGCGATGACGCGCGTATCCGGGACGACGCCGAGGACCGCGTCGTCCGGGCATACTCGATGGCCCACACGGTGGACGTCGACCCCCAGCAGGTGCTGCGGTCGTGGCGGCACACCGGCATCACCTTCGGGATCGACTACACCCGGACGGCCGTGGTGCGGGAGTTCAACCTCGGCCCGGCGCGGTACGACCGGCCGGCCGGCAACGTCTTCGGCGGCGCCCAGGTTCGGCTCAATCCCTTCCACGCCTGCGTCACCTGCGGCGGTACCCCGGAGGACGGCCCGCCGCCGAGCCCGGCCACCGCGGCGGCAGGCCAGGGTGGCCTGCCCGTGGCGGCCACCGCCACCTCGATGCCGGGAACGGTTCCGCGCGAGGCTCAGCACCACCGGCGGTGGTGTCCGTACCGGCGTTCCCCTTCGGCGACCCGGCACGTCCCGCTCATCCTGGCGCACGAGCTGCGCACCGAGGCGATACGCATCCTGGTCCCGGCCGTCACCGCCGCCGTCGACGAACGGATGGCCTCGTTCGCGGCAGCGCTTCGCCTGGGCATCGCGGCCCGCTACGGCGGCGATCCGGATCATCTGCGGATCGTTCGGGCGGTGATGCCCGACGGCGGCCAGCACGGCACCGGGCACGTGCGCCGGTTCCTCGTCGTCCACGACACCCAGCCCGGCGGCACCGGCTACCTGCATCGGCTCTCCGACCCCGACAGCTTCCGGGAGGTGCTCGCCGCCGCGCTGCGGGCCGTCGAGAGCTGCCGGTGCGCCGAGGAAGGACGCGTGGCATGCCACCGGTGCCTGTTACGGGACGCCCGCGACGACGAGTTCCAGCTGATCAGCCGGTTCTACGCGGTGGCGATGCTGCGTTCCCTGCTGGACGGGTGGGACGTCGTCGGTGGCCAGTGTACCGACGAGATCTCGCTGTTCGACCAGGTCGAGAGTGAACTCGAAGCGCGGTTCCTAGCCGGTCTGCTCGACTGGGGCGCCCGTCCCGGAAGCCGGGCGAC
Source organism: Frankia sp. CoWAU3 (assembly GCF_977971855.1). Lineage (NCBI taxonomy): Bacteria > Bacillati > Actinomycetota > Actinomycetes > Frankiales > Frankiaceae > Frankia > Frankia sp. CoWAU3. Next base: position 5,931 of record NZ_CDWWXB010000063.1, read on the forward strand.
CGTGACCCGCACCGCCGACACCCATGGCGCACGCACCGCCGACCTGCGCATCAGCCGGCCCGACGGGCAGGTCGTCCACTGGCAGCTGAGGCTGCAGAACACCATTCACGGGACCAGACCAGACGCGCTGTTCGTCCGGGTAGACGCGGCCCCGTCGACTGTCGCGGTGTACCTCGACGGATTCAGCTACCACGCCTCGAAGGAGCACAACCGGATCGCCGACGACGCGGACAAACGAACGCTGCTGCGTGCCCATGACATCGTGGTCTTCCAACTGGCCTGGGACGACGTCGAAGCCTGGTGCGGCCGGCCGGTGGCGCAGCCGCCGGTCTGGCCACCGTACGCCGGCAACGCCCAGGCCGGCGCCCGGGACCTGTACCGGCTCCTGACCGGCCGAGATGTGCGGGAACTGGCCGGCACGGTGTGGGCGAACCCGGTTGAGCTGCTGCTCGCCTACCTCGGGGATCCCGACGCCGAGCTCTGGCGGTCCCGGACGGTCGCGGCGCTGGCCGGCCTGCTCAACCTGCCTGGCTCGCGGACCACCGCGAGCCGCGGCGGCGTGGCGGCAGCGGTACGGGAGGCGCTGACCGCCGGACCGACCGCTGGTCCGGCCGTCCCCGGACGGCCGACGACCCGCCCGGGGACGGCCGGACCGGTCACGGTCGTCCGTGTCGAGGACGCCCACCACTGCCCGGTCGTCGTGGTCGCGGATCAGAGCGACGGCGGGCCACCCGTGTGGACCGCACTCGTGCTCGTCGACGACCGCACCGCGACCGTCGCGAACGACACCGATGCCCACCGGCTGCGGTGGGCCGCCTGGCTGTACTGGAGCAATCTGCTGCAGTTCCTTGACTCCGGGGGCGGCGACGGCGTCCAGCTCGCGCGGAGCGCCCTCGGCGAGTTTGACCCGTCGTTGCTCCGGGTCGCGGCGGGATCGGGTGCGTTGTCGGTGCGTCGGTCGGTCCAGCTCGATGCCGAGACCTCGGTCTGGATCGGGACGTCGTCCGGTGCGCATCCCGGGGCGGCTGTCGAGGTAACCGGCCCGGCGCAGCAGCAGCAGCCGGCGGCGGTCGGGCCCGCGTGGCAGGCGGTGCTCAGGCTGATCACCGCGACGGAGCCGGGGCTGGTCGAGCTGGTGCGGGAGCTGGCGGCGCGGGATGTGCCGGTACCGGAGGTCGGGTACGAACTCGGGGACGCGGCCTGGCAGGCGGAGCTGGCCTGGCCGGCCGCCAGGATCGGGGTCGTCACCGCGGCCGGGCCGGGCGACCCCGAAGGCTCGGGACGCGACGCCGCCTACGCGGCGGCAGGCTGGCTGGTGCGGACCGCGTCCGAATGGCAGGCGTCCGATCTCGCCTCGAACCTCACATCGAACCCCGCAACGAACCCCGCATCAAGGATCGATGGTCCACTCGGCTCACGGAGGGACAGCCAGTCGTGACCGACCAAGCCAAGGTGACACTTCGCATCCTGGATCGGGCCGACAAGGAGATCCTCAAGCTCACCCGGGCTGAGAAAGGCGGCGTCTACGACTTTCAGAGCGCCTTCCGGCAGAACCTGAACACCCCGAGCCTGCACTTCAAGCGACTCAAGGGCAATTCTCGGCTGTTCTCCGCCCGGATCGGCAAGGATCATCGCGCGTTGCTGCTCCACGTGGGCAACCAGGACTACCTGCTTGTGTCGGTCAAGCACCGCAGCGAGGTCTACGACGGCATCGAGGACAAGTATTCCTACCAGATCAACCGAGTCACCGGCGGCATCGAGGTCGTGGACCTGTCCGCCGTCGGTGACGGCATCGTCGGCCGGTTGTTGCCGCCGGAACGGCAGCTGACCCACACCCGGGTCAGGCCCGCCCAGGTCAGGCCAGAGCCGGCGCCGGGAGTCGGCGACACCGCAGGGGGGGAGCCGGGCGGCCAGAAGGACCTCGAACGGCCGTTGTTCGAGGCCTTCACTGACCAGGACCTGGTCGACCTCGGTGTGGTTCCGGCCCTGCTTCCGCTGATCAGACGGATCGTTGACGAGGACGAGCTGCTCGGGCTCGCCGAGGTCGCCCCGCAGCTCACGTCCGACGTGCTCCTGGCGCTGCACGACGGCAAGAGCGTCGAAGAAGTACTCGAACACGTCACCGTGCCGGTGAAGGCCGACAGCCCGGTCGACCCGGAGGACTTCGCTGCGGCGGTTGCCCGGCCGGCGACCCAGGTGACCAGCGACGATGCCGCGCTGCAGGCGGTGCTGGGCGAGTCGTTCGCGCGGTGGCAGGTCGACCCAGCGCCAGCTCGTGGACCGGGTCTACGGCGGACCGGCGCGGGTCAGCGGCGGGCCGGGAACCGGGAAGACGATCGTCGCGCTGCACCGGGCCGGGCACCTCGCCGCCCGGCTGCCGCCGGGCGATGACAAGCCGATCCTGCTCACCACGTTCAACCGCAACCTTGCCGCCGACCTGCGGGCCCGGTTCCTCGACCTAGTCGGCCCCGACCTCGTCGATCGGGTCGATATCGTCAACATCGACAAGCTCGCGAGCCGGGTTGTCGGTGAGGCCGGGGCGAGCCGTCGCCGGCGGACGATCGACGATGACGCCGCCGTGCGGGAGTGGGCCGCGATGCTTGACGAGGTCGGTGAACGACGGTGGGACGCCGAGTTTCTCGCGGCCGAGTGGGCCGAGGTCGTTCTGGGCCAGGTGCTCCGTTCCCGCACCGACTACTTCAAGGCCCGGCGACCAGGTCGAGGGCGGCCACTGTCCCGAGCCGACCGCGACGCGGTGTGGCAACTCGTCGAACGTTTCACCAAGCGCCTGGACGACGCCGGTGTGTGGACGTGGCGCCAGGTAGCCGAATACGCCGCCCGCACCGAACAGGACCGCGCGGCCGCGGTGGTGAGCGCGGCCGGTCAGCCCACCGCTTCCGGCTCCCTGCCCAGGTACCGCTATCGGCATGTCGTCGTGGATGAGGCCCAGGACCTCAACCCGGCGCACTGGAAGATGCTGCGGGCCATGGTCGCGCCAGGTCGGGACGACATCTTCCTCGTCGGCGACACCCACCAGCGAATCTACGATAATTACGTCATGCTTGGTAGTCTCGGCGTGAATATCCGTGGTCGCAGTGCCAAGTTGACGCTGAGCTACCGCACCACCCGTCAGATCCTGTGGACAGCGCTTCGGCTGCTTGCCGGTGAGACGTACGACGACCTCGACGGCGGCGACGACAACCTCGCGGGGTACCGGTCGCTGCTCAGTGGCGGAGAACCCGTGCTCGGTGAGGCCGTCACCTGGGCGGATGAACTGAAGCTCATCAGCGGGCAGATCAGGGTCTGGGAGAGCGCCGGCGACGGTTCGACCAGTGCCGGCGACGGTTCGACCGCCGTGTGCGTGCCGACTCGACGGATGGTGGAGGACGTCGTCACACACCTCGAGGCGAGCGGGATTTCTGCCATCGAGATCGGGCCGGACGGGCCGAAGCGAGCCGACGGCGTCCACGTGGGCACCATGCACCGTTTCAAGGGCCTGGAGTACCGGCGGATCATCATCGGAGGTGCCAGCGCCGGGCTTGTGCCCCGTGGCGTGATCGAGCGGTACCAGGACGTCGACCCAAAGCGGTACCAGCAGGAACGGGCACGAGACCGGTCACTGCTGTTCGTCGCGGCGACCCGCGCCCGCGACGAACTGGCGATCTTCTGGCACGGCCGGCCAAGCCCGTTCCTGGCCGCCGCCTGGACGCGGCGTCGCGCCGTTGGGTCGAGCTTGCGCAACTGACGAAGCGCATGCGGGGTTATGCCGACCGGGTACCTCATACCAGGCCGAGGTCGGCCTTTACCTTGTCCCATGGAACGGGCGTCTGCCCGGTAGCCGCCATCTCCTCGACGTAGACCACTTGGTTATCGCGGACCAGCCGGGCGGCAAGCTTGTGATGATGATCCCGGCGGGTTTCGCGCACTTTCCGGTGCAACACCGCTACCCGCCGCACCGCCTTCCGACGGTTCGCGGAACCTTTCCGTGTGCGGGCCAGCGACCGCTGGGCGCGGGCGAGATGCTGCCGCTTCGACCGCGGCGGGCGAGGGTTCGCCACGATCTCACCCGTGGACATGGTCACCAACCGATCGAGCCCGAGATCGACCCCCACCTCGGCGGGCACGACCGGGTACGGCTCGTCGGTCACATCGACCACGAACGACACGTAGTACCGGCCGTCCGCTTCCCGGATCACCGTGGCCGACGACGGAACCGACGGCAACCCCCGAGACCAGGCGAGTTCGACATCTCCGACCTTCGTGATCCGAGTTCTTAACGCGACTGGGCGACACTCGCCACCTGGTCCGTCAGCATGCTTGAGCGGGAGGTGTTCACCGAAGCGGGGTCGCGGCCCGGCTTCTCGGCCTGCCGCAGAACACCCTCCACTACTGCTTGGCGGGTGGCACGGTCGGCGACCGGGCCTACAAGCCGGTGATCCGTGTCGCACCCCGGGCGGCCGGCCTCGACTACAAGAAGACTGCCAAGCGTACGTCTGGCCGGCCCCTCGTGCTTCTTGCGGGAACGGCCGCCGCATGTCAGATCACGAGGAGTAAGCGTCGCGAACCCGGACCTGCTGTCCGGGGCGTCTACTCGGGATCGTAGGCGAGGTTGGGGCGTAGCCAGCGCTCGACGTCGGAGATCTTCAGGACCCGCCGCTGGGCGTAGTCCTCGACCTGGTCCCGGCCGATGCGCCCGACGGTGAAGTACCGCGACGACGGATGGGCGAAGATGAGCCCGCTGACGGCGGCGGCGGGGGTCATCGCGAAGGACTCGGTCAGGCCCATCCCCACCCGCCCGGCGTCCAGCAGGTCGAACAGCGCCTGCTTCTCGCTGTGGTCGGGGCTCGCCGGGTAGCCGAAGGCGGGACGAATGCCGCGGAAGCGCTCGGCGTGCAGATCCTCCAGCGACGGCTTGGCGTCCGGCTCGAACCAGGCGCGTCGCGCCTCAAGGTGGACATACTCGGCGAACGCCTCGGCGAGCCGGTCGGCCAGGGCCTTCACCATGATCGCCCGGTAGTCGTCCTGCCGGGCCTCGAAGCCGGCCGCGAGCGTGTCGGCGCCGTGGACGGCCACGGCGAACCCGCCGATGTGGTCCCCGGCCGGGGCCAGGTAGTCGGCGAGGCTGCGGTTCGGCCGCCCAGCGGGCTTGGCCGTCTGCTGGCGCAGCATCGGCAGGCGCAGCCGCCCCGTGCCACCCGGACCCGGCGAGCTGGCGCTGTTCACCGCGCCGACGTCGATCTGATCGATCAGGATGTCGTCGTCCTCCGCGACGGCGGGCCAGAAGCCGTAGACCCCGCGGGCCTGAAGGCTGCCGTCCGCGATGATCTGATCGAGCAGGACGTTCGCCTCATCGTACAGCTCACGGGCCACCGGCTGGTCCAGGATCGCCGGGAACTTGCCCTTCAGCTCCCAGGCAAGGAAGAAGAACTGCCAGTCGATCATCGAGCGCAGCGCGCCGAGGTCCGGGGTGACGACGCGGACGCCGGTGAAGGCGGGGACGGGCAGGTCGTCGAACGTGACCTGCTCGCGGTTCGCCCGGGCCTGCGCGAGGGGGAGCAGCGGGCGCTGCTGGCGGTTCTCGTGCTGCTCACGCAGGAGCTTCTGCTCCACCCGGTTACGCACGGCGAGCTCCCCGGCCCGGTCGGCGTCGAGCAGGTCCGAGACCACACCGACGACGCGGGAGGCGTCCAGCACGTGGACGGTGGTGGCGTCGTAGGCGGGGGCGATGCGGACCGCGGTGTGCTGGCGCGAGGTGGTGGCACCGCCGATCAGCAGGGGCAGCTTCAGCCCGCGGCGCTGCATCTCGGTGGCGACCGTGACCATCTCGTCCAGGGACGGGGTGATCAGGCCGGACAGGCCGATCGCGTCGGCGCCCTCC
>NZ_CDWWXB010000063.1:12003-16514 GCF_977971855.1 Frankia sp. CoWAU3
GTTGCCACGGTTGGCACGGCCGGTGCCGGTGCCGGTGCCGGTGCCGGTGGTGTCGGTGCCGGCCAGCAGCGCCTGCTGCTTCTCGGCCTCCATGAACGGTTCCAGGTAGGCGACCGAGCGCTTCATCACCCGGGCGCTCTTGACCACCTGCGGCAGGAACATCTTCCCCGACCCGAAGAGGTCGCCGACGATCTTCATGCCGTCCATGAGTGGTCCCTCGATCACGTCGAGGGGGCGGGCCGCCCGCGCCCGGGCCTCCTCCGTGTCGGACTCGATGAAGTCGACGATGCCGTGCACGAGCGCGTGCGCCAAGCGCTCCTCGACCGGCGCCTCGCGCCAGGACAGGTCCACCGTGCGCTTCGTGCCGCTCCCGCTCCCGCTCACGGTCTCGGCGAACGCGACGAGTCGGTCGGTGGCGTCGTCGCGCCGGTCGAAGAGCACGTCCTCGACGAGTTCGAGCAGGTCGGCGGGGATGTCCTGGTAGACGGCGAGCTGGCCGGCGTTGACGATGCCCATGTCGAGCCCGGCGCGCACGGCGTGGAAGAGGAACGCCGAGTGCATCGCCTCGCGGACGATGTCGTTGCCGCGGAAGGAGAACGACAGGTTCGAGATGCCGCCGCTGGTCCGCGCTCCCGGGCAGTGCTGCTTGATCAGCGGCAACGCGTCGAGGAACGCCTTCGCGTAGCCGTTGTGCTCGGCGATGCCGGTGGCGACGGCGAGCACGTTCGGGTCGAACACGATGTCCTCGGCCGGGAAGCCGACCCGCTGGGTAAGCAGGTCGTAGGCGCGGGCGCAGATCGCCACCTTGCGTTCGGCGGTGTCGGCCTGGCCCCGCTCGTCGAAGGCCATCACGACCACGCCGGCGCCGTAGTCGCGGATGCGCCGGGCCTGCTCCAGGAAGGGCTCCTCGCCCTCCTTGAGGCTGATCGAGTTGACGACGCCCTTGCCCTGCACGCAGCGCAGCCCGGCCTCCAGCACACTCCACCGCGAGCTGTCGACCATGATGGGCAGGCGGGCCGCCTCCGGCTCGGTGGCGAGCAGGTTCAGGAACGTGGTCATCGCCCGCTCGCTGTCGAGCAGGTCGGCGTCCATGTTGACGTCGAGCAGATTGGCCCCGCCGCGCACCTGCTCCAGGGCGACGTCCACGGCGGCCTGGTAGTCGTCGGCCTCGATCAGCCGCCGGAACCGCGCCGAACCGGTGACGTTGGTGCGCTCCCCGATCATGACGAAGCCGGTGTCCTCGCCGATCTCGAACGGCTCCAGCCCGCTGAAGCGGGTGCGCGCCGGCGGTGTCGGAACCGGGCGCGGCGGCGCACCGCCGACGGCGGCGGCGATCCGCGCGATGTGCGCCGGCGTCGTCCCGCAGCAGCCGCCGACGATGTTGACCAGGCCCGCGGCGGCGAATTCGCCGATCAACTGGCCGGCTTCGTCCGGGGTCTGGTCGTAGCCGCCGAAGGCGTTCGGCAGGCCGGCGTTGGGATGGCAGGCCGTGAACGTGCCGGCGAGCCGGGCGAGCTCGGCGACGTGCGGGCGCATCTCCTCGGCGCCGAGCGAGCAGTTCACCCCGACGACCAGCGGATGCGCGTGGGCGATGGAGCTCCAGAACGCCTCGACGGTCTGCCCCGACAGCGTCCGCCCGGACAGGTCGACGATCGTTACCGAGATCCACAGCGGCAGCCGCGGGGCGACCTCGCGGGCGGCGGCGATCGCGGCCTTCGCGTTGAGCGTGTCGAAGATCGTCTCGATGAGCAGCAGGTCGACCCCGCCGTCCGCCAACGCCTGGATCTGCTCGGCGTAGGCGGCCCGGACCCCGTCGAAGGTCACCGCCCGGTACGCCGGGTCCTCCACTCGCGGGGACAGCGAGAGCGTGACGTTCAATGGGCCGATCGAACCGGCGACGAACCGCCGCCCCCCGGTCTGCCGGGCGGCCTCGTCCGCGGCCTGGCGGGCCAGCCGCGCGCCCCGCAGGTTCATCTCCCGCACCAGCGACTGCAGCCCGTAGTCCGCCTGGCCGATGCTCGTCGCGGTGAACGTGTTCGTCGTGGTGATGTCCGCGCCGGCCGCGAGATACTGCCGGTGCACGTCGAGGATCACGTCCGGACGGGTCAGGTTCAGCAGGTCCGGGTCGCCGGCGAGGTCCTTCGGGTGGTCGCGGAACCGCTCCGTGCGGTAGTCGGCCGGGGTGAGCCCGGCGTTCTGCAGCATCGTGCCCCAAGCCCCGTCGAGCACGACGACCCGCTGGGCCAGCAGCTCCCGGAGCTCCCGCTCGCCGGCCCCGACCGCACCGTCATGGACGGCCACCTCGTCGACCGACCTGGACCCTGCCATCAGACCACCTCCCGGTTATGGGAGGCGCCCTTACTGAACGGTGCGGGCCGAGCGTGGCGGACCTGGGCCCGTTGCAGCGCCTCTCGACCTGTGAGTGACGATACCGTGCCATCGTGATCACTTCACGCCGGCTCGAGCGTTTCGCTGTCGCTGTCGCTTGAGAGTCGTATGCTACCCGGGCGGGACACCGGTCCGCGCCGCGCATGAGCTCATCCGGACCTGGCAGAGACCTGGCAGAGGTGTCGGCATACAGCGCACGGATCTGGGCGTCGCTCGGATGGTGGCCCGTGCCCGGGAAACCGACCATCCAACCGGCGACAAGCACCGCGTGGTCCAGTACGTCGTCATCCGTGATCATCTGGTTGACCAGCCCGAGCTCGGCCGCCTCGGTGGCGCTGACGGCGTGGCCGGACAGCAGGAAGTCCGAGACCCGGGCGGTGCCCATGATCTGGGGAAGATGCCAGGACAGACCGTATTCGACGGCCAGGCTGAGGCGGGAGAAGCCGGAGCCGACGAAGGCGGAGGCCGCGATGAACCGGACCTCCGGGTCGGCGTCCGCGGCACACAGGGCCTGCGCCTAGGCGGTGGCCATCGGCAGGGTGAACGCGCTCATGACCTCGGGCCGGTTCAGGGTGGCGACGGCGACCCCGTCATCGGACCCGGGTCAGAACGGGATCGGCAACGGCGGTCTGGATCGACTCCGTGCTGCTGCGCACCTTTCGCTCGGTTCCCGCGAGGTCGGCGGCGTGCCTGGCGTTCCCGGGTGCGCCCCGGCGTGCCGTCGCGCCCGCCGCGTGGACTCCGCGGATCTCATGCCGATATCGCGTCTCCATAGCGGATCGCGAGTGATCGGGTGCGTGGACTGTTGGGCAAGAATCCTGGGCTCCCGGCCCTTCGAGTGGTCCCGGTGTCGTGTAGCATGACCTCCAGATCCGGACAGGGCTCGTGGCTGGCACCTGGAGGGCGACAACTGAAGATCGATCTAGAGCATGGTCCCGTGGTGAAGCCTGGAGTTCACGCCGCCCTGTCAAGGCGGAGGTCGCGGGTTCGAATCCCGTCGGGACCGCGTTCGTATGGCTAACAGTGCGCTGTGGCTTATGCGAGAGTCGCACTACCCGGGGCAGGTAGCTCAGTCGGTACGAGCGTCCGCCTGAAAAGCGGAAGGTCGGCGGTTCGACCCCGCCCCTGCCCACCACCGCTGACCTGCGGTTTCGTCATAGAGATGATCTCCCTTGGCTCGTTTGAAGATCGTTATATGGCAGTGGATGTGGCAACGGCCGTGGAACTCCACGGCCGTTCTCGTTTACTGCCACATGGGACATCATCCCAGCCGGTCACCCAGTTTGGTAAGCGCTGCGCGCTTCTCGTCCAGGGAGACGTGCGCGTAGATCGTCATGGTGACGTCGATCGCGGAGTGGCCGGCGATGTCCCGGACGATGTGCGGGGGCACTCCCGCGTCGAGACCGGTAGAGCGCAATCATCAGCAGAGAGATGAGGTCCTCGTTCGTGGGCGCCAGCCGGCTGAGCGCAGTCAGTTCCGGGACCAGGTCGTGATGGAGGCCGAGCCGTAGGTCCGCCGTGATCCGCTCGGTCAGCACCGCCATCCGCTCCTCGTCCAGGGTCGCCAGTTCGGCGCTCAGCAGCGGGCCGGCCGGAACATCGACCAGAGCCGGCGTCCGCCAGATCTCAAGCGCCGCCCGATAGCGGGCCGCGCCCGCGCGGTGGTGGCCTCGGCTCGTGAGCATCCGGGCGTGCCGGGCGGTCGCTCGGAACCTACCGAGATCCAGTTCATCCGGCCCCAGCTGGATCTCGTATCCCGACTCGTGCGTCACCAGCCGGTGTTGGCGGCGGCCGGACCTCAGCGGGCGGCCATCGCACATCGCGCGGCGTAGCTGCATGACATAGGTGTGTATGGCGGCGACGGCACTCGAGGGCGGTCGTCCGTCCCAGAGCTCCTCCAGGAGGTTCTGGACCGGAACAATGCGATTCGCGCGGAGAAAAAGCAGCGCGAGGATCTGGCGCTGCTTCGGAGCGCTGGGGACGCGGCGGAATCAAGCGGTCATGGCGACACATGCTTTGCCAGCAGATCGTTGAGGACTTCGACGGGTGTCGCCCAGTCCAACGTCTTGCGTGGCCTTCCGTTCAGCTGTGCGGCTACCTTATCGAGTTCGTCCTGGGGTAAG
>NZ_CDWWXB010000064.1:0-15108 GCF_977971855.1 Frankia sp. CoWAU3
CCTTGCCCTGAACCTCCTCCGCCTCCGCGGAGTCAGAAAAGTCAAGGAAACCCTCGAACACATCGCCGGAGACCGCCGCCGGACACTCCAATTCATAGCCACTTAACGCAACAGGCCGTCACACCACGCGACCTTCGCGCAGCCCTGGGGCTGCGCCACGCGGTACCGAACTGCGGGATCCGCATCGAGACGGCGGACGCCAGCCTCGCCTACACCGGCGACACCGGAGTGACCGACGCCCTCGTCGACCTCGCCCGCGGCGTCGATCTCTTTCTCGCCGAGGCCACCCTCGAGCTGACCGACGACAGCGACCACGGCCACCTCAGCGCCCTCGACGCGGCCGAGGCGGCCCGGCTCGCCGGGGTGGGTCAGCTCGTGCTCACCCACTTCGTCACCGACGACCCCGAGTGGCTGGCCGCGCGGCGCGCCGAGGCCGAGCGGGTGTTCGACGGGCCGGTGCACCTGGCCGCCCCGGCCCGCAAGTTCGACGTCGCATGACCTCCGCCGACGTCTTCCCGCCCCCCGTGGGGGGCACCCTGTTCCCGGGCGGCGACCTGTTCCCGGGACGCGATCACCCCTCGGGTGACGCAATCGCTCCGACGCGTGAAAGGCGACTGGTGTGACAGCCGTTTCCCGGCACGACGATGCTGCTGGACAGGAACGGGACGCAGGACAGGAACGCCCGGGCCGCCGTCCGCGGCGGCACCGGGCCCGGCTGGTCGTCACGGCGTTGTCCGCCGCGGTCGGCCTGCTCGCCGTGGCGGCCTGCGGCTCGGACAGCGACACCGCCTCCGGTACCCCGGCCGCGACACCGCAAGGTGACACCCCGGCGACCATCACCTTCCTGTCCTACAACTACGGCACCCCGGGTCTCGGTGGTACGGGAACCCAGGCACTGCTCGACGCCTTCGCCAAGGCGCACCCGAAGATCATGGTCAAGCCGCAGGGCGTCGCGGTGAAGGACGTCCTCACCCGGCTGTGCACCGACACCGCCGCCGGTGATCCGCCCGACGTCGCCCAGATCGGCTGGAGCAAGATGGCCGAGGCGGTCGACGCCCTGCCGATCACCCCGGTCCAGAAGGTCGCCGGCAGCGAGTGGGAGTCGGCCACCGCCGGCATCTCGAAGAGCATCCTGTCGGCCGTCTCCACCAACGGCGTCGTCGCGGCGATGCCGTTCACGATGTCGATCCCGGTCATGTACTACAACGCCGACCTGTTCCGCGCCGCCGGCCTGGACCCCCAACACCCGCCGACGACCCTCGCCGACGTCAAGGCCGCCGCTTTGAAGATCAAGGCGACCGGTAAGCAGGGCGTCTACATCAGCGTCGTCGACAGCGGGAAGTCGGACTACCTGACCCAGTCGGTCGTCAACTCCAACGGCGGCTCGCTGGTGGACAAGAACGGCGGCGTCACCCTCGACAAGCAGCCTGCCGTCGAGGCGCTGGCCACGATCGCCGACCTGACCGCCTCGGGTGCCCAGCCCGGAGTCAAGGCCGAAGCGGCCCTGGCCGCGTTAACCAAGGGTGACCTCGGCATGTTCGTCACCAGCACGGCGCTGCTCGCCAGCGCCCAGAAGGCGGCGGCGGGCAAGTTCGAGCTGCGCACCGCGGGTCTGCCGTCCTTCGGCACCAAACCCGCCCGCCCGACCTACTCCGGCGCCGGGCTCGCGGTGCTGGCCAAGGACCCGGCCAAGCAGCGCGCCGCCTGGGAGTTCATCAAGTTCCTCACCTCCGACGAGGGCTTCGAGATCATCACCTCGAAGATCGGTTACCTGCCGCTGCGACAGAGCGTGGCGACGAAGCTCGCCGGCACCCCGATCGTGAAGCTGCTGGAACCGGCCCTCGACCAGCTCGACACCGTCACCCCCTACACCTCGTTCCGCGGGGCGAAGGCCAACCAGGCCGTCGTCGTGCTGCAGGACGAGGCCGTCGAACCGATCGTCCTGCGCGGGGCCGATCCCCAGGCGACCCTGAGCAAGGCCGCCGAGAAGATCCGCGCACTCTCCTCCTGATGATCGGCACCCGGCCCCGCGCGGCACGCCCGCGCGGGGTCCTCCCGGCCACGGTGGCACGCCGCGCCGTGCCGTGGCTCTACCAGACGCCGGTGCTGGTGTCGCTGGCGGTCTTCGTCTACGGGCCGCTGCTCTTCGAGGCGTACCTGAGCCTGACGAACTGGGACCTGATCAAACCCGACCAGGACTTCGTGGGGCTTGCCAACTTCCGCGGCCTGTTCGGGGGCGAAGAGTTCCCCCGGGCGCTGAGCCGCACCGGCCTCTACGTCCTGGTGATGTTGCCCTTCGCGACGGTCGTCCCGATGGCGCTGGCGATCATGTTGTGGAAGCGGCCCGGTCGGACCAGCGACATCTACCGGGCCCTGCTGTTCCTGCCGGTGATGCTCGCCCCTGTCGCGAACGCGCTGTCCTGGCGGTTCGTCCTCGACCCGCTCGGCGGGATCGTCAACGTCGTCACCGGCGGGCTGGGCCTGGGCGAGCGGGACTGGCTCGGTGATCCCTCGACCGCCCTCGCCGCCATCTCGCTCGTCACCGCGGCCCGGTTCGTCGCGCTCAACATGCTGCTCTACGGCGCGGCACTGGCCGCGATCGACCGGCGCTGCCTCGACGCCGCCCGCGTCGACGGCGCCACCGAATGGGAGATCACCCGCCGTCTCGTGGTCCCCCAACTGCGTGGCACCACGATCCTGCTGTCGTTCCTGTGCGCGGTGTTCGCCGGGCAGTGGACGTTCACCAACATCGCCGTGCTCACCCAGGGCGGCCCCGACAACACCACCGACAACGTCTACTACCGTCTGTACACCTACGCGTTCACCTACTTCGACGCCGGGACGGGCGCGGCGGCGGCGCTGACGATCGTGGTGGTCCTGTGCGCCCTGTTCGGCCTGTCGACGCTGGCCCGCCGCGTCGCCGGCACGTTCGGCGCCCCGGACCGGGACCGGCCGACCACCCGGCTCGCGGCCACCCTAGCCGCCCCGCTGACCGCGCTGACCAGGAGGCGCCGTGCCGCGCTCTGATGTCCAGGCCACCCGCGCCGCCGGCCGGCACGTGGTACTCGCCGTGGCGGTCGTCGCGATGCTCTTCCCGATGCTGTGGGCGCTGACCACCTCGTTCAAGCCGCCCGCGGACATCTACGGCGCCAACCCGCTGCCCATCCCGGCCAGCCTGAGCAACTACCGCAACGCCATCGACGGGTTCCCCATCGGCCGACTGCTGCTGAACACCTTCGTCATGGCGACGGGTGTGACCATCCTGCACCTCGTCGCCGGGGTACTCGCAGCCTGGTCGTTCGTCCGTTTCTCCCACGCCGGGCAGCGGCTCGTCTCCGCGCTGGTGGTCATCGCCCTCGTCGTCCCGCCGCAGGCCCTGATGATCCCACAGTTCCTGCTGGTCTCCCGGCTGGGCTGGCGCAACACCTTCGCCGGGCTGATCGTGCCGCAGCTGGCCACCTGCTCGCTGGCGGTGCTGCTGCTGCGCGAGCACATCCGCGGCATCCCGCCGACCCTGCTCGGCGCCGCGACCCTCGATGGCGCCAGCCACGCCGAGACGCTGCGCCACATCGTCCTGCCGCTGCTGCGCCCCGCGCTCGCGGCGGTGGCCGTCGTCGTGTTCATCACGACGTGGAACGAGTATCTCTGGCCCACCCTCGTCGCGCCCCACCGGGACACGACGACCATCCAGCCGGGCCTGCAGATGTTCGAGACCCAGGAGGGCCCGGAGTACGGCCCGTTGCTCGCCGGGGCCATGCTCGCCTCGATCCCGGTGACCATCGTCTACCTCTTCGCCTCCCGCCGCATCACCGACGCTTTCCTCCAAGCTGGCCTGAGATGAGCACCGGATGACCGACACCACCGTGACCAGCCGGCCGATCCTCGGCGAGGCCCCACCGCCGGAGCTCCCCGCCCCCAGCGGGGGGGTGCACTTCCGTGGGATCATGCGCCGGTACGGCGGCACCGGGCGGCCCGCGCTCGACGTCGCCGACCTGCATCTTCCGCACCGGTCCTTCACGGTGATCGTCGGGCCGTCGGGATGCGGGAAGTCGACCGCGCTGCGGGTCATCACCGGGCTGGAAACCCCCGACGAAGGCCGGTTGACGATCAACGGGGTGGACGTCACGGCGACGCCACCGGGCGCGCGCGGGGTCTCGATGGTCTTCCAGGACTTCGCGCTCTACCCACATCTCACCGTCGAGCAGAACATCGCCTTCAGCCTGCGGCTCGAGGCGAAGCACAACCGCGGCCGCCTCGGATTTCTGCGCCGGGGGGCGGGCGGGGCGGGCCCGAGCCGTGGCGAGATCTCCCGCCGGGTCACCGAGGCCTGCGTCCTGCTGGGGCTCGCCGACCTGGGCAGCTCTCCGGGGGTGAGCGCCAGCGCGTCGGCCTCGCCCGCGCGATCGTGCGCCGCCCGAGTGTGCTCCTGCTCGACGAGCCCCTCTCCGCGCTCGACGCCCAGCTACGCCAGCAGGCCCGGGCCGAACTCGTGCGCCTGCACCGCGAGCTGGGCAACACCGTCGTTCTCGTCACCCACGATCAGCTCGAGGCGCTGTCCATGGGCACCCATCTGGTGGTCATGAACGGCGGACGGGTGGCGCAGGCCGGCACGCCCGAGCAGGTCTACCGCCGGCCGGCCGACGTCTTCGTCGCCGCGTTCGTCGGCAGTCCGGCGATGAACCTGCACCTGGTCGAGGTGACGAACGGCGGTGGGGCGCTCGCGGCACCGGGGCTGTCCGCGCGGCTGGCCGGACCGCTGACGCTGCCCCGGGCCTGGCTCGGCTGGCGGCCGGGGGACGGCGTCATCGAGGCCGGGCCCGATCGGGCCGCGGCAGCGGGCGGCCTGGCCGGTGCCGGCCTGGTCATGGAGGGGCTGGTCGACGTGGTCGAGTTCACCGGGGACGTGGTCGTTGTCCACTGCGTGAGCGGGGCCGCCGCGGCGGGGGAGACCGGCGAGTGGGACGCCGGCCCGGACGAGGTCGGCCCGGACGAGGTCGGCCCGGCCCGGTGGGCGGTGACCGTCCCGGCCCAGGCCGGCGTCCCGGCCGTCGGCACCCCGCTGCGGGTCCGGGTTCCCGCGTGCCGACTGCACCTGTTCGACTCGGTCAGTGGGCAGCGCGTCGACGAGATCGCCCACGACGCCGAGCCGACATGACCGAACTGCTGCCCGCGGGACGTCCCGCCCCCGTGGGGGAGGCCGCGCCCCCAGGGGAGGCCGGCGCGGCGCCGTGGGCGATCTGGTGCGATTTCGGCGGAGTGCTGACATCGTCGATCGCTGTGGCGTTCCGCGACCTGGTCGCCGCCGTGGGCGTACCCGCCCACGAGTTGCGCCGGGCGTTCGACCAGGTGGCGGCGACGTGGGGCCTGCGCACGTTGGGCCCCCTCGAACGGGGCGTGGTCAGCCAGCACGACTGGGGGATCCTCGTCACGGACGCCCTCGGGACAGCCCACCCGCCGCGCATTGACCTGTCCCGGTTCGGGGACCATTGGTATGCCGGTCGCACCCTGGAGTCGGTGATGGTCGATGGGCTGCTGCGCGCCCGCGCCGCCGGCCTGCGGGTGGGACTGCTGACCAACAGCGTGGCCGAGTGGGAGCCGCTGCGCCGCGCGCTGCTGCCCGACTGGTCGGTCTTCGAGTCCATCATCAACTCTCATGAGATCGGGATCGGCAAGCCCGACCCGGCCGTCTACGACCTCGCCGAACGCACGTTCGGCCAGCCCGGCCCGGGCTGCGTCCTCATCGACGACGCCGCCGCGAACTGTGAGGCAGCGCGCCGGCGCGGCTGGACGGCGATCCATCACCGCAGCGTCGCGGATACGCTGGCCGAGCTGGCCGCGGTGACCGGGGTTCCCGAGCTGGCCGGCTAGACCGGGCCGGTACCGGGCGGGGGTGCGGTGACCGGGCGGGCACAGCGGATCCGGTGGCCCGCTGGCGGGTGCGGCCCGGGTCGGGTCGGACGTCCACCACGAATGGTCCGAAGGGCCCCCGGGTAGGCAACCTCTGGCGGTCGCGAGGATGCTCGCCGGCGGCGACGATGATGTTCGGAGCCATCGGACGTCGGCGTTCATCTGTCCACACCGCCGGCGTCACCCGTCCGACCGTCCGACCGTCCGACGCGGTGCGACGAGCGTCGACCGCCGTGTCCCGACCCGCCAGACCTGCCACGCGACCCCCTGGAGGGGCCATGACCATCCAGTACGTGCGGGATGCGACGCCCTCCACCGGGGCGGACGACCATCACGCGGCCGGAGGGATGTTGTCCCCGACGAACCCGCCGTCCCCCGCCTCAACCCCAGCCCAGCCCCGGCTGCGCGCCCTGTACCTGTCCGAGCTGGAGACGTTCGAGACCTACGAGACGCACAGCGCCACGCTGCACCTGGCCGCCGATCGCGTGTACAAGCGCAAGAAGCCGGTGAACCTGGGCTTCCTCGACTTCACCGACCGCCGCACCCGGGAGTCGGTCTGCCGGTCGGAGGTCGCGCTCAACCGCCGGCTGGCCCCCGACGTCTACCTGGGGGTCGCCGATCTCCTCGACGACACCGGTGAGGTGATCGACCACCTGGTCGTGATGCGGCGGATGCCGGCGAGCCGGCGGCTGTCCACCCTCGTGCGCAGGCGCAGCCGGGTCGGCCCGGCACTGCGCACGGTCGCTCGGGCGCTGGCGGTGTTCCACCAGCGGTGCGAGACCTCACCGGAGATCGCGGTGGCGGGGCACCGGGCGACCCTGGAGGGGCTGTGGCGGGAGGGCCTGGAAGGCATCTCCCCCTACCGTGGCACCCTGCTGGACGCGGCGGTGGTCGACGAGATCGGCGAACTGGCGCTGCGCTACCTGGCCGGCCGGGAGACCCTGCTCGGCGATCGGGTGCGCGCCGGGTGGATCCGCGACGGGCACGGCGACCTGCTCGCCGACGACATCTACTGCCTCGGCGACGGACCCCGCATCCTCGACTGCATCGAGTTCGACCCGCGGCTGCGCTTCGGTGACGTCCTCGGCGACGTCGCGTTCCTGGCGATGGATCTGGAACGCCTCGGCGCGCCGGAGGAGGCCACCGAGTTCCTCGACGCCTACCGGGAGTTCAGCGGCGAGGTGCACCCGCGGTCGTTGCAGCATCTCTACGTCGCCTACCGGGCGTTCGTCCGGGCGAAGGTGACCTGTATCCGGGGCGGGCAGGGTGATCCCGACGCGGCCGAGGAGGCCCGCCGGCTGCTGGCCGTCGCCCACCGTCATCTGCGGGCCGGCCGGGTCCAGCTCGTCGTGGTCGGCGGGCTACCCGGGACGGGCAAGACGACCCTGGCCGGCCGGCTGGCCAGGGTCGGTGACGGCTGGGTGCTGCTGCGCTCCGACGTGATCCGCCAGGAGCTGACCGGGATGCCCCTGCGTGAGGGCGGGCCTGCCGCGACCTCCGACCCCGCGACCTCCGACCCCGCGGACGGCGACCCGCGGTTCGGCACCGGGCGCTACGCCCCCGAGATCACCGACGCGACGTACGCCGAGATGCTGCGCCGCGCCGAGGCGGCTCTCGCCCGCGGGGAACGGGTGGTGCTGGACGCATCCTGGTCGAGCGCGCGTCACCGCCGGGCCGCCGCCGAGCTCGCCGCAAGCGTCTGCGCCGACCTGGTGGAGCTGCACTGCGTGACGGCACCGGAGGTGGCGGCCGCCCGGATCGGGCGCCGCGCCGCCGCGGGCACCGACCCGTCGGAGGCGACGATGGCCATCCACCGGGCGATGGCGGCCCGTGCCGACCCCTGGCCGTCGGCGACGGTGGTACGCACCGCCGTCCCGGTCGCCGAGGCCCTGCAGACGGTCCTCGCCCACCTCGACTGACGTCGCCCGGCGGGTCCGGCGCGACCATCCCCGCGCGGCGCTGTCACGCTTCAAGGCGCGTTTCCGGGCGCCGTCACTTCTCGATGCGGGTGGCGTACACGGCGGCCTGGGTGCGGCTGGACAGCTCCAGCTTCTCCAGGATGGCCGAGACGTAGTTCTTCACCGTCTTCTCGGACAGGTGGATCCGCCCGGCGATCTGCCGGTTGGTCAGCCCCTCCGCGATGAGGACGAGGATCTGGCGTTCCCGCTCGCCGAGGGTGGCAAGCTTGCGGTCCTCGGCCGGGCCCTCCCGCAACCGGGTGAGGACCCGCTGGGTGACGGCCGGGTCGAGCAGGGAACGGCCCGCGGCGATTGTCCGGATGGCGCCGACCAGGTCCGTGCCCCTGATCTGCTTGAGCAGGTAGCCGGCGGCCCCGGCCATGATGGCGGCGAACAGGGCGTCATCGTCGTCGTAGGAGGTGAGGATCAGGCAGCCGATCTCGGGGTGCGCCGAGCGCAGATCCCGGCAGACGTCGATACCGTTGCCGTCTTCGAGGCGGGCGTCGAGCACGGCCACGTCCGGCCTCGTCGCCGGGATCCGGCGCAGTGCCTCCGCCGCGGTGGACGCCTCTCCGACAACCTCGATGTCACCGTTCTCGGAGAGCATCTCGCGGATGCCACGCCGGACGATCTCATGATCGTCCAGGAGGAAGACCCGTACGGTGCCCACGGTGCCGACGATACTCACGGTGCCGACGATACCGTCCATGGTCGTCGCCCGGACCGGTTCGGCATGGTGCCGGGAGGGTGCGCGGGTGCGGGCGGGCCCGTTCGAGCCGTCCGGCGCACCCGGGTGAACCCGCCCGCGTGAGCGCACCGCCCCCGGCCCGGGGCCCGCAACGGCTGGCGGCCGCACAACCGGTGAGAGCCGGCGGTTACCCGAGATGGCTACCCGAGGCGGGCGACGCCGCCGTAGACACTGACCTCGGCATCGGTCGGCCCCTCGCCCTCGGCGGCGGGCTCCTCCGGCCGCCACCGATGGACCATCTCCACCCCGGGATCGATGAGCTCCAGGCCGGCGAAGAACCGTTCCACTTCGGCCCGGGTGCGCTGCTGCCCGGGGATGCCCCGGGAGCGGTACGTGATGAAGAGCTGCTCCATGCCGGGGTTGACGTCGGCGGTGGCGTGGGTGAGCGCCAGATAACTGCCCGACGGCAGGGCCGCCAGCAGCCGGCCGAGGATGCCGTAGGGGTCATCCGCGTCGGGGATGAAATGGAAGATCGCGATCATGGACAGGGCGACCGGCTGAGTCAGGTCGAGGGTGTCGCGCAGTTCCGGGGCGGCCAGAATGCGCTCCGGGTCGCGCAGATCCGCGTCGAGGTAGGCGGTGCGGCCCTCGGGGGTGCTGGCGAGCAGGGCCCGGGCGTGGGCGAGCACGATCGGGTCGTTGTCGGTGTAGACGATCCGGGCGTCGGGGGCGATGCCCTGGGCGATCTCGTGCAGGTTCGGGGACGTGGGGATGCCGGTGCCGATGTCGAGGAACTGGCGGATCCCGACCTCGGTGGCCAGGAACCGGGTCGCCCGGCGCAGGAACGCCCGGTTCTCCACCGCGGCGATGCTGGCGCCCGGGAAGGCGGCCCGTGCCTGCTCGGCCGCCTCCCGATCAACGGGGAAGTTGTCCTTGCCGCCCAGGAAGTAGTCGTACATCCGGGCCGCGTGCGGCTGGTCGGTCCTGAGGTCGACCGGGCTGCGTTCCTCCGCAAGGCTCTTCCACCACTGCCCGACCTCTGGGTCGTGTCGGTCCGCGCTCGTCACCGCAATCAGCCCCTTGGTAATTGGACGATCCTCACCAAATACCCTAGCGGGGGCGGATTCGTGTCCCTTTACGGGCGTCAGAATCGGTCGATGGCGGTGACCCTGACCACCGCGACTCCCGCCTCGTCCGAGGCGGTCAGGTCGATCTCCGCGCTGAAGCCCCAGTCATGGTCCCCGGCCGGGTCGTCGAAGATCTGTCGCGCCGTCCACGTCCCCGGCGTCCCCGGCTTCTCGTCGAGGATGAGCAGACCCGGCCCCCGCGCGTCCGGACCGGTGCCGATCTCGCCATGCTCGGCGAAGTACGGCTCCAACGCCGCCCGCCACCCGTTGGCGTCGAACCCGCCGTCGAGCTCGCCAAGCGTGTCGTAGCGGCGCAGCGCGGCAAGCTCGACCCGGCGGAACAGCGCGTTGCGCACCAACACCCGAAATGCCCGGATGTTGCCCGTGACCGCCGGTGGCCGCTCGTCGACGCCACCACCGCTCGCCGTGGTGCCCGCCGTGGCGCCCGCGCCGTCCCCGGCCGGGTTGCTCAGCCGCTCCCACTCGTCGAGGAGGCTGGAGTCGGTCTGGCGGACCAGTTCCCCCAGCCACTCGGTCAGGTCGACGACCTCCTCGGTGCGGGCGTCCTCGGGCACCGTCTGGCGCAGCGCCTTGTAGGCGTCGGCCAGGTAGCGCAGCAGCAGCCCCTCCGAGCGGGCCAGCCCGTAGAACGCCACGTACTCGGCGAACGTCATCGCCCGCTCGTAGAGCTCCCGCGCCACCGACTTCGGCGCCAGCTCGTAGTCGTCGACCCAGGGATGCCCCCGCCGGTACAGGGCGAACGCCGCGCCCAGCAGCTCCGCCAGCGGCTGGGGATAGCTGACCTCCTCCAGCAGCTCCATCCGCCGGTCGTAGTCGACGCCCTCGGCCTTCATCGCCGCGACCGCCTCCCCCTTCGCCTTCGACAGCTGGGCGTGCAGCACCTGCCGGGGATTGTCCAGGGTCGCCTCCAGCACCGAGAGCACATCCAGCGCATAGGAGGGGGAGGCCGGGTCGAGCAGCTCCAGCGCGGCCAGCGCGAACGGGGACAGCGGCTGATTGAGCGCGAAGTCGAGCTGCAGGTCCACCGTCACCCGCACGCCGCGGCCCAGCTCGTCGGGGGTGTCGAGGCGCTCCACCACCCCGGCCGCCAGCAGCGCCCGGTAGATCGCGATCGCCCGGTGGATCAGCCGGCGCTGAGTGGCGCGATCCGAATGGTTGTCGGTGAGCAGGTGGCGCATCGACGCGAACGCGTCCCCCGGCCGGTTGATCACGTTGAGCAGCATCGCGTGGTTCACGGTGAACTGGGAGGTCAACGGCTCGGGTTCGGCCGCGATGAGCCGTTCGAACGTCGCCAGGCCGTACCCGACGCTGCCCTCGGGGGGCTTCTTGCGGACCACCTTGCGTCGCTTCTTCGGATCGTCCCCGGCCTTCGCCAACGCGCGTTCGTTTTCGATCACATGCTCGGGGGCCTGCACGACGACGTTGCCGACCGGGTCGTAGCCGGCCCGCCCGGCCCGCCCGGCGATCTGATGGAACTCCCGTGCCGACAGCAGCCGCACCCTGCTCCCGTCGTACTTCGACAGGGAGGTGAACACCACCGTGCGGATCGGCACATTGATCCCCACCCCCAGGGTGTCCGTGCCGCAGATGACTTTCAGTAGCCCCGCCTGGGCGAGCTGCTCCACCAGCCGGCGGTACTTCGGCAGCATTCCGGCGTGATGCACCCCGATGCCGTGGCGGACCAGCCGGGACAGCACCCTGCCGAACCCGGCGGTGAACCGGAAGTTCCCGATCGTCCTCGCGATCGCGTCCTTCTCCGCCCGGGTCGACACGTTCACGCTCATCAGTGCCTGCGCCCGTTCCAACGCCTGCGCCTGGGTGAAGTGCACGACGTAGACGGGAGCCTGGTGGGTCTCCAGCAGCTCACCGATCGTCTCGTGCATCGGCGTGGTGACGAACCGGTAGAACAGCGGCACCGGACGCTGCGCGGAGCGCACCACCGCGGTCCCGCGCCCGGTGCGCCGCGTCAGGTCCGCCTCGAACAGCGACACGTCACCGAGCGTCGCCGACATCAGGATGAACTGGGTGTGCGGCAGTTCCAGCAGCGGCACCTGCCAGGCCCAGCCGCGGCCGGGGTCGGCGTAGTAGTGGAACTCGTCCATGACGACCTGACCGACGTCGGCGGCGACCCCGTCGCGCAGCGCGATGTTCGCCAGCACCTCCGCCGTACAGCAGATGATCGGCGCCGTGTCGTTCACGCTGGCGTCCCCGGTCATCATCCCGACCTGCGCCGCGCCGAACATCGCGCACAACGCGAAGAACTTCTCCGACACCAGCGCCTTGATCGGCGCGGTGTAGAAGGTACGCCGCCGCGCCGCCAGCGCCGCGAAGTGCGCCCCCGCCGCGACCAGGCTCTTGCCCGACCCGGTCGGCGTCGCCAGGATCACGTTCGACCCCGAGACGATCTCGATCAGCGCCTCGGACTGCGCCGGGTACAGCTCCAGCCCCTGCTCTGCGACCCACCTGGTGAACGCGTCATAGAGTGCGTCGGGATCGGGCCCGCCGCCGGGCCCGCCGGGGCCGGTCAGGTCCGGGTTCTTCGAGCCGGGGTCCTTCGGGTGGGGGGCCCGTTCGTCGTCATGGCCGGTGCCGGAAGTCGGGGGAAGGTGGTCGGTGAGTGTCATGGTCGTTCGATCGTGCCTGATGGACGCCGCCCACGGCTTTCGGGTGGGCGGCCCGTGACGCTCTGCTACCCGGGGCGGACGGTGTTCGTGAAGTCCGCTTTCCGCGCCTCGATGCGGGGGTACGCCCAACCCGGTTCTGGCGGGTAGCACCAACGCCCCGATCCGGAAAACCGACCACAGGTAGCACTGACAATCCCCCAGACACGGAGGGAAACACGTGTCCCGTGAATCCGAACTGCAGTCGGCCATCGCCGCCTCTGCCGCTGTATCCGGCAGCACCGATCCCGTTATCGTAAAATCTACTGTCACCACGTCCGGTACGGCCCAATCCATCCCCACGACCCCCACGACCACCCTCGGATCGGGCACCCTCGGTTCTGCCGCGGCGCGTGTCGCAGCACTCCGGCCCGGTGACTACGACGGGTGTCCGCCGGGCCGGTCCCGCCCCGACCCGACCCTGCCGTCGGGGCCGCCGCTCCCGGCCAGGGCCACCGGGCCGAGGCGGTCGACCCGTCCCGACGTGGCGGACCAGCCGAAGACCCTCGGCGAGCAGGTCCTGCTCGCGTTCTTCATCGTCGTGCCCCTGCTTGCCCTGCTCGCCGCGGTCCCGCTGGCCTGGGGGTGGGGGCTGGGCTGGCACGACCTGGTCATCGGTGCCGTCATGTACCTGATCACCGGATTCGGTGTCACCGTGGGCTACCACCGGTTGTTCACGCATGGTTCCTTCCGGACCGGCCGGCCGCTGCGGATAATCCTCGCCGTTGCCGGGAGCCTCGCCATCGAAATGGGGGTGACCGACTGGGTCGCGGCCCACCGGCGGCATCACAAATACTCCGACCAGGCAGCTGATCCGCATTCACCGTGGCGTTTCGGTCATCATGGCAGGGGCCTGGCGAAAGGGTTCCTGCACGCCCATGTCGGATGGCTTTTCCACCCGGAACGGACCGCGCCGGAGACGTTCTGCCCGGATCTGCTCGCCGATCGGGACATCGCGGCGATCTCGGCCCGCTTCCCCTGGCTCGTCGCCGCCTCGGTGCTGCTGCCGCCGCTGGTCGGCGGCCTGTGGAGCATGTCCTGGGCCGGGGCGGCGACCGCCTTGTTCTGGGGAGCGCTGGTCCGTATCGCGCTGCTGCACCACGTCACCTTCTCCATCAACTCGATCTGCCACACGATCGGCACCCGACCGTTCGCGGCCCGGGACCGCTCCAGCAACGTGTGGTGGCTGGCCATACCCTCGCTGGGGGAGTCGTGGCACAACCTGCACCACGCCGACCCCACCAGCGCCCGCCACGGCGTCCTGCCCGGCCAGATCGATCCCAGCGCCGCACTCATCCGCCTGTTCGAGAAGCTCGGCTGGGCGCACGACGTGCGGTGGCCCACCGCCAAACGGATCGCCGCCCGCCGAGTGGGCGCTGGCGCGGGGCGTTGAGAAACGACGTCGAACGTCATAGCTTGGCCGGAGAAAAACCGGCACGGGCTTTAAGCGTGCCATCTCGGTCGAATCTTCACTGCCGGGCCCCTTTACCCTAACGGAAGCGTTCCTGGACGGGGGAGAGCGGTCTGCGACGGCGTCCGGGTGCTGCGGGACCGCAGCCGGGGAACACAAGATTGACTTCCAGTACACCGTGGTGGTGGCACGTCCCCACCACCATGCCCACCGTTGTGCCTGCCGTCGCGCCTGTTGCGACCGGCTCGGCCATCCAGCCCGGCCGCAGGCGGCGGGTGGGATCCCGCCTACCGTCCGATGAGGGGGAGGGCTCGGTCAGCCGGCCATCCGTACCGTGCCGGCGCCACCTCGGGCCCCGCCTCCGGCGCCACCGCGGGCGCCCGCGGGGCCGGCCGAACCGCCTTGCCGGTCGGAGACCCGCAGGATGCGGCCGGGCGGCTGTTCGTCTCCGCTGAGCCAGTATCCGCGGTCGCGGCGCAACCTGACCCGTTCCGGGGAAAGACAGGCCCCCTTCACCCGATGCGCGTCGAAGCCGGTGGTGGTGCCGGCGAAGGTCTCGTGGCAGGACGGGCAGTGCGCCGCGGTCAGCGCCGTCCAGCGCACGTCGCAGCCGCCGCAGCTGAGCAGGATGGGGCGTTCGTACTCGCTGTCCCGCCCTGCCATGAAACCGCCTCTTCCCGCGAAGGTTCTGATCTCCCGTCGTCGGATTCTTGCCGCTCAACGTTTCCAACGTGGGCATTTCGGCTTTCTAGCTCTTCGGGCGCGTCGCGTCACCGGGCTGCCACCGGCCGCCGGGGGTGCCGCGGACCCTGGCCCTGCTGCCAGTGAGTACTGGCTTGGCTACCATGAGTACTGGCCCGACAGTCCTGAGTACCGTCCCGGAGGGGCGCGAACTGTCGGACCCGCCGGTGAGAATCGACCAGTGACGTCGGCATCCCCGTCCTACCCGGAGTCGGGCCTGCTCGCCCGGCTGCGGGCCGGCGGGTTCGTCCGCCGGGATCTGCTCGCCCTGGTCCCGCTGGGCGGAGCCGGCCTCGGGGTGGCCTACCGGCCCCGGGCCGCGTCCGCGCCCACGGTGAGCGGTGGCACCGGTCGGGAGGACACGGACGGTCGGGAGGGTGCGGACAGCCCGGAGGGTCCGAAGGGTAGGGACGGCCCGCGTGGGGCGGGCGGTGCGGTGGCGCCGGGCGTGGTGCGGCTCGCGGTTCCCCTGGCCGGGGCCGGCCAGGCCGCGCGGGTGCTCGCCGGGATCGAGGCGTTGCTGGCACCCCGCTGGGTCTGGTGGCCGGCGCGGTCCGCGACGCGCGTGCCGCCCGGCCTAGACCTGTCTTCCGCG
>NZ_CDWWXB010000064.1:15133-15675 GCF_977971855.1 Frankia sp. CoWAU3
GTGTCTGCCGGTACGGATGCTCGGATCGCTGGCCATAGACCAATGCACGAATATGATCGTGCAGCTTCGGTACAGCTTCCGTCTGTACCCGACTCCTGGTCAGGTACAGGCGCTGGCGCGGACGTTCGGGTGCGCGCGGGTGGTGTACAACGATGCGCTCCGCGCCCGGGAGACCGCCCGCGCGGCCGGGCTGCCGTTCCCGAAGACCGGCGACCTGTCCAAGCTGCTGATCACCGAGGCGAAGAAGACCCCGGAACGAGTCTGGCTCGGCGAGGTGTCAGCGGTCGTTCTGCAGCAGTCCCTACGGGACCTCGACACGGCGTACCGGAACTTCTTCGACGGGCTGAAGGGCAAGCGCCCGAGGATGGGCCCACCCCGGTACAAGTCGAAGCGGGACAGCCGCCAGTCGGTCCGGTTCACCGCGAACGCCCGCTGGGCCATCACTCGCGGCGGGAAACTACGCCTTCCGAAGATCGGCGACGTCGACGTCCGCTGGTCGCGGCGGCTGCCCTCGACACCGTTGACAGTGACGGTGATCCGGG
>NZ_CDWWXB010000064.1:15933-16447 GCF_977971855.1 Frankia sp. CoWAU3
ACAGTTCCGGCCGGTACTGCGCGTCCTTCGTTGTGGAGACCGGCCCGGAACCGGCCCTCGCCCAGACGGAGCGTGTGATCGGCATCGATCTGGGGTTGACGCACTTCGCGGTCCTCTCCGACGGTACGAAGATCGCTTCTCCTCGGTTTCTGCGCCGGGCCGAGAAACGCCTGAAGAAGACGTAACGGGACCTGTCCTGCAAGAAGAAGGGCTCGAACAACCGGGCCAAGGCCCGGCTGGAAGTCGCCCGTGCGCATGCGTGGGTGGCCGACGCGCGGCGCGAGTTCCACCAGCAGCTCTCCACAAGGCTGATCCGCGAGAACCAAGCGGTCGCGGTGGAGGACCTGGCGGTCAAGGGACTCGCCCGTACCCGGCTGGCCAAGTCAGTGCACGACGCCGGCTGGTCCGCGTTCGTCGCCATGCTGGAGTACAAGGCCGCCCGGTACGGCCGGACGCTGGTCCGGATCGGACGGTTCGAGCCGACGTCGCGGGTCTGTTCGGCCTGCGGGGTGAA
>NZ_CDWWXB010000065.1:0-6406 GCF_977971855.1 Frankia sp. CoWAU3
GTGGGGGGGAGTGGGGTAGAGTGGCGCTGCAGTGGGGGACAGCAGCTTACGGGTGGCCGTCGCGGGGTGAGCCTGTCGCTGTCTTCCTCGCAGTGGCGAGGAGGTTGCCGGTGTTTCTCGGCAGCCACGCGCCGCGGCTCGACGACAAAGGGCGGCTGACGCTACCCGCGAAATTCCGCGACGAGTTGGAGGGGGGGCTTGTGATCACCAAGGGGCAGGAACGCTGCCTGTATGTCTTTCCGATGGCGGAGTTCACCCGGATCAGCGAGTCCCTCCGTACCGTTCCGGTTACCGCAAAGGCGTTGCGTGACTACAGCCGGGTGTTCTTCTCCTCGGCCGCGGACGACGTGCCGGACCGGCAGGGGCGGATCACGGTTCCGGCTCCGCTGCGGTCCTACGCGGGCTTGATGCGCGACTGCGTGGTCAATGGGGCCAACACCCGGATTGAGATCTGGGATGCCCAGCGGTGGCAGGCCTACCTGGAAAGCCAGGAGGAGAGCTTCGCCGAGCTGTCCGAGGAGGTCCTGCCCGGAGTGATCTGAGCTGCCTTGGGTTCATGGATCCGGGTGCTCCGCGGGCTCGCCACGCGCACCGTCCCCTCCGGCTGTCCCTTCCCCGGCGGCCGGCATCCGGGACGTACGCGAGGGCGGTCGGCCCCGGTCACCCGACCCGGGCCCGCCGCCCGGTGCCTTCCGCCGACGAAGCCCCCCATGCCCGTCAGCACATCTGAAGACGAGGTCCACGAGCGGTCGAGGGAGGCTCAGCACTGAACGCCACACATACGCCTGTGCTGACCGACCGTGTACTGACTTTGTTGGCTCCCGCCCTGCGGGCATCCGGAGCGATCGTGGTGGACGCGACGGTGGGTCTCGGTGGGCATGCCGCGGCTGTGCTCACGGCCTTCCCGCACGTACGGCTGGTGGGGATCGACCGCGACCCCGACGCCCTGGAGCGCAGCGGTGAGCGGCTGCACGGGCTCGCCCCCGGCCGGGTGGAGCTCGTCCACGCCGTCTACGACGAGGTGGCCGAGATTCTGGACCGGCTCGGTCATCCGGTGGTGCAGGGCATCCTGTTCGACCTCGGCGTGTCGTCGTTGCAGCTGGACACGGACGACCGTGGGTTCGCCTACTCCCGGGACGCGCCGCTGGACATGCGGATGGACCAGACACAGGGCAGGACTGCCGCCGACGTCCTCAACACCTACGATGCCGACGCGCTGACCCGCATCCTGCGGGAATACGGCGAGGAGCGCTTCGCCCGCCGCATCGCCGGTGCGATCGTCCAGGCCAGGGCCGTCGCCCCGTTCGCCACCTCGGCGCGGCTCGCCGACCTGGTACGTGACGCCATCCCGGCGCCGGCCCGGCGGACCGGCGGCAATCCGGCGAAACGTACTTTCCAGGCGTTACGTATCGAGGTCAACGCCGAACTCGACGTGCTCGCCCGGGCGTTGCCCGCGGCCTTCGACGCGCTGGCCGTGTCCGGCCGGCTCGTCGTCCTGTCGTACCACTCGCTTGAGGACCGACTGGTCAAGCGGCAACTGCGCGGCTACGCGGAGGCCTCGGTCCCGCCGGACCTGCCGGTGGTGCCCGAGGGCGCGGGCCCCAGGTTGCGCTGGTTGACCCGAGGTGCGGAACCGGCGAGCGAGACCGAGAAGGCCGAGAACCCGCGGGCGGCCTCCGTCCGCCTGCGTGCCGTCGAACGTACCGCGCCGAACCCGGACCACACCCGGAAACCGACCGGAGGTGCATCGTGACCGCTCCCGCGCAGCCGCTCTCCCGCGCCGGGCGTTCCGGTTCCGCCTCCGCCCGGACCGCCTCCGCCCGGACCGGCTCCGGGCAAGGGGGCCCTGGGCGGATGACAAGCGCCCCGACCCCCTCGACGGGGCGGCCCGCGGCCCGCTCGGCCGCCGCGACCGCTCCGGCCATCGGCCCGCAGCCGCGCCGGGCGTCGAGCCGGGCGCGGCTCGCGGTGGTCCGGCCGGCGCCGGACGGGGGCCGCAAGGGTCCCTTCGTCGTGTTGCTGCTGGTCCTGCTGGGCGCTGGTCTGCTCTGCCTGCTGCTGCTGAACCTGGCGTTGATGGAGAACTCGTTCCAGGCCAACACTCTGCGCAATCGGGCGTCCGCCCTGGCCGACGAGGAACAGGCGCTGTCGGTGCATGCCGACCAGCTCTCCGATCCGGCGTCGCTGGCCGCGCAGGCCTCCCGCTACGGCATGATCCCCGGCGGGATACCGGAATACCTTCCGCCGGGCGCTCCGCTGCCCGTTGGTTCCCGGACCCTGGCCCGGGAACCGGGCAGCGGGTCCGTCATCATCGTCGTGCCCGCATCGCCCGGCCCGAGCCCGGCCGGCGGTCCCGGGAAGACCGGCGGTCCCGGGAAGAACGGTCAGCCAGCGGCCGGCGCGACGGCGGGTGGTGCCGGCGGAACCGCTCACGCCCACCTTCCCGCCACCGGGGCGAACGCTGCCGCGGCCGGTGGTGCCGCGATCGGGGCGGCGGGAAAGGCCGGAGCCGGGCAGTGAGCTCGACGTCCCCGGGCTCCCCTCAGCGCGGCCGCGGACGGCTACGCCTTGTTCCTCCACCGCCACCTTCAGTGTATGGCGGTCGGTTGCGGAGGGATGTCGACGACCCGGGTCGGGCGGTCGGCGACGGGCCCGGTGCGGACGAGTACGGCGACGAGGAGCACGACGGCCGGTATCCGGGCGGCCGGTATGTGGGCCGGCCGGGCTCGGTGCCCTGGCGTCCCGGTCGGGTCAGCCGGCCGCGGCACCCCCCGGCTCGTCGCGCCTACCGGCTGGGCAGCCCGCGTCGGCGGCTGCGGGTGTCCATCGTGCTCATGTGCGCGGTCCTCAGTGTCCTCGGGCTGCGCCTGACCCAGCTGCAGGGTTTCTCCGCCTCCACCTACGCGGCCCAGGCCGAGGCCCAGCGGCTGCGGACCATCGTGCTGCCCGCGGCGCGTGGCGCCATCACCGACCGGGCGGGCCACACGCTCGCGCAGTATGTCGAGCTGCGGGCCGTCTACGCGAACCCGACGAACGTCAGGGACATCGCGGGGACGGCCGCGAAGCTCGCGCCGGTCCTCGACGACAGCACCGAGGCGTTGCGCAGACGGCTTACCACCGACCCGGCCGAGCACATCAAGTTCGTCTACCTCGCCCGCGGGCTCACTCCGGACGTGGCGGAGAAGGTCAGCGCCCTGGGGCTGCGCGGTATCGGCATCACCGAGGAACGCGGACGCACCTACCCGTCCCGGGAACTGGCCGCGAACGTCATCGGGTTCATGCGGCACGGCGATGGTGACATCCTCGAGGGCGGCGGCGGGCTGGAGCTGGCGTATGACGAGGTGCTGCGCGGTACCGACGGCCTTCGCCGACTGGAGGCGAACCCGGCGGGCATCGAGATCCCCTCGGGCCAGAGCCGCGAGAAGGACCCGATCCCGGGTTCTTCGCTGCGCCTGACCCTCGAACGGGACATCCAGTGGAACGCCCAGAACGCGATCGCCGACGCGGTCCGTACCTCCGAGGCCGACGGCGGCACGGCCGTCGTGATGGACCCCCGCACCGGGGACATCCTCGCGATGGCCGACGCGCCGCAGTTCGACCCGAACAACATCACCGCCCGGGACACCCCGGCGCTGGGCAATCGGTCCACGCGGGACGCCTACGAGCCCGGCAGCGTCAACAAAGTGATCACGATGGCCGCGGCGCTGGACCGCGGTCTGATCACCTCCGAGACCCCGATGACCATCCCGCCGTTCATCACCCGGGGTGGGGTACGCATCGAGGACTCCGAGCCGCACGGCGTCGAACATCTCACCGCCGCCGGCGTCCTGGCCCGCTCCAGCAACATCGGCACCGTGGAGATCTCCGAGCGGGTCGGGCGGACCGGGCTGGAGCAGGCGCTGCGCTCGTTCGGGCTCGGTGCCCGCACGGGTCTGAACTTCCCCGGCGAGGGCGCCGGCCTGCTGCCGGCAGCCCGGGACTGGTCGGGCAGCCAGGCCGCCACCATTTCCTACGGGCAGGGCATGTCGGCGACGGCGCTCCAGATGGCCTCGGTGTACGCGACTATCGCGAACGGCGGTGTTCGCGTGACCCCGCGGCTTGTCGACGCCATCACCGGTCCGGACGGCGTCGTCAAGGTGACTCCCCAACCGCCTGGTCAGCGCGTCGTCAGCGCGCAGACCGCGGCCACGCTCACCCGGATGCTCGAGGCGGTGGCGACGAACGAGGGCACAGCGCCGCTTGCCGAGGTTCCCGGTTACCGGGTGGCCGGCAAGACGGGCACCGCCAAACGGCCCGACCCGGTGCACGGCGGTTACCAGGGCTACGTTCCCTCGTTCATCGGGTTCGCCCCGGCGGATGATCCGCGGGTGGTGGTGGAGATCGTCCTGGACAACCCGAAGAAGGGTTACTTCGGCGGTCAGGTCGCCGCGCCCGTGTTCCAACGTGTCATGTCCTTCGCGTTGACCACCCTCGGCGTGCCACAGCCGATCACCAGGCCCGCACCGCTCCTGCTCGACCTGGACAGATGATCGCGATCCGCGCCGGGACGTGGTGGGCGGGGAAGGTCGGCTGGACCACCGCCGTGCCCGGGCGCCCGTGGGGATGGCCGTGCCCGCCCCCACTAAGGTCGTGACCGTGACCTCTCCGGCACCTCGACCGGCTGCCCCGCCCGCGTGCAGCCTCGCCGATCTGCGCGCGGTGCTCGCGGCCGTGGCGCCCGTCCCGGAGCCGGCGGCGTTCGCGGGTGCGGGACATTCGCCGTCGGACACGCATGCGGACACGGACGTGATCGTGCATGGCGTCACCCACGACTCGCATGCGGTCCGGCCGGGCGACCTCCACGCGGCACTGCCCGGTGCCCACACGCACGGTGCGGCCTTCGCGGCCGCCGCGGTGGCCGGCGGCGCCGTCGCCGTGCTCACCGACGCCGAGGGCGCCCGCCGGATCGCGGCCATGCCGCCCGGCCCCCCCGGGGAAGTCCCGGTGCTTGTCAGCGACGATCCACGGCGTGACCTCGCCCCGGTGGCGGCGAGGATCTACGGTGATCCCTCTGCGGCGCTGCGCCTGCTCGGCGTCACCGGCACCAACGGGAAGACGACCACGGCCTTCCTGCTCGACGCCGGGCTGCGCGCCGCCGGCCACACCACGGGCCTGATCGGCACGATCGAGACCCGGATCGCCGACGAACGGCTGGCCTCCGCCCGCACCACCCCGGAGGCGAGCGACCTGCAGGCCCTGCTCGCCACGATGGTCGAGCGTGGCGTGGGGGCTGCCACGATGGAGGTGTCCAGCCACGCGCTGGCCCTGCACCGGGCCGACGCCCTGCACTTCGCCGGGGCCGTGTTCACCAACCTCAGCCAGGACCATCTGGACTTCCACTCCTCCATGGAGGACTACTTCGCGGCGAAGGCGTCCCTGTTCGACCCGGCCCGGACCGCCGTCGCGGTGATCGGCGTGGCGGACCGGTGGGGCCGCCGGCTCGCCGAACGGCATCCCGGCGCGATCACGTTCGCCGTCGAGGGGCCGGCCGACTGGACGGCCCGGGACGTTTCCTACGGGCCGACCGGCACACTGCTGCGCGCCGAGGGTCCGGACGGGCTGCGGGTGGATCTGTCCGTGCCGCTGCCCGGCGCCTTTAACGTCGCCAACGCGCTCGGCGCGCTGGCGTTGCTCGTCGCCATCGGGGTCCCCCCGGCCACGGCGGTGGCGGGGATCGGCTCCCTGCCCGGGGTGCCCGGCCGGATGGAGCGGGTCGACGCCGGCCAGCCGTTCCTGGCCCTGGTCGACTTCGCGCACACCCCGGACGCGGTCACGACGCTGCTCGAGACGGTTCGCCCGCTGGTGAAGGGCAGGGTCATCGTCGTGCTCGGCTGCGGTGGCGACCGCGACCGCGGCAAGCGCCCGCTGATGGGGGCCACCGCGGCGACACTCGCCGACGTCGCGATCCTCACGAACGACAATCCGCGCTCGGAGGATCCGGCGGAGATCCTCGCCCAGATGCTCGCCGGGGTCACGGCGCTGTCGGCCTCGGCCACGGTCTTGGTCGAACCGGACCGCGCCGCGGCCATCGCGGCCGCCGTGGCCGAGGCCGGACCTCAGGACGCCGTCGTTGTCGCCGGCAAGGGTCATGAGTCGGGCCAGGAACAGGCGGGGGTGGTGACCCCCTTCGACGATCGGGTCGTCCTGCGCGCCGCGCTCTCCTCGGTGGAGGGGAGATGATCCCGCTGACCCTGGCCGAGGTCGCGTCGGCGACCGGCGGCCGGCTCGACGCGGTGCCCGACCCGGGCGTCACGGTGCGTTCGGTCGTCGTCGACTCCCGCGAGGTCCGCGACGGCGCCTTGTTCGTCGCCCTGGCCGGCAGCCGAGTCGACGGGCACGACTTCGCCGCCGCCGCCGTCGCCGCCGG
>NZ_CDWWXB010000065.1:6903-7862 GCF_977971855.1 Frankia sp. CoWAU3
CGCGTCCGCTGTGCTCGCCGCCCGCTCGGTGGGCGAGCCGGCCGTCATCGTTCCCGATCCGCCTTCGGCGCTCGCCGCGCTCGCCGCATACGTCCGTGATCTGGCCGCCGCCACCGTGGTCGCCGTGACCGGGTCGGCGGGCAAGACGACGACCAAGGACCTGCTCGCCGACGTGCTGGGCGGGCTCGCCCCGACGGTGGCCGCGCCCGGCTCCTTCAACAACGAGATCGGACTGCCGCTGACGCTGCTGCGTACCGAGCCGGACACGGCGTTCGTCGTCCTGGAGATGGGTGCCCGCGGTCCGGGGCACATCGCCACCCTCTGCGCGGTAGCCCGCCCGGCGGTGGGGGTGGTCCTCAACGTCGGCAGTGCCCACCTGGGCGAGTACGCCGACGGCAGGCTGGGGATCGCCGCGGCCAAGGGCGAGCTTGCCGAGGCCGCGAGCGAGGCCGTCGTGCTCAACGCCGATGACCCGCTGGTCGCGGCGATGGCGGTTCGGACGACGGCCGAAGTGATCACTTTCGGGGAGGGTGGACGGGCCGACGTGCGGGCCGGTGCCGTCGATGTCGACCGGCTGGGCCGCGCCTCGTTCGACCTGCTGGCGCACGGCGAGCACCATCGGGTGACCCTCGGGCTCGTCGGCGCGCACCAGGTGCCGAACGCGTTGGCCGCGGCGGCCGTCGCGATCCGGCTGGGGCTGTCCCCGGACCGGGTCGCCGCGGCGCTGTCCGTCGCCCGCCCGCGCAGCCGGTGGCGGATGGAGGTGACCTCCACCGCGGCCGGGGTGGTGGTCGTCAACGACGCCTACAACGCGAACCCGGAGTCGATGCGGGCGGCGCTGAAGGCGTTGGTGGACATGCGGGGGAAGGGCCGGGCGTTCGCGGTGCTCGGTCCGATGGGGGAACTCGGTGACGCCGCCGCCGCCGAGCACGACGTGCTCGGCCGGTTCGCGGTCCGCC
>NZ_CDWWXB010000065.1:8203-12310 GCF_977971855.1 Frankia sp. CoWAU3
GCCATATCCACCTGGGCGCCTCGCTGGAAGGCTCCTGGGACGGGGAGTCGGTGGAGGTGGCCGACACCGAGGAGGCGGTGGCCCTGGTGGCCGCGCAGGCCGGACCGGACGACGTGGTATTGGTCAAGGCCAGCCGGTCCTTCGGGCTGGAGCGCGTCGCCGAGGCGTTGGTGACCAGATTCGGCGTCCTCGGCGCCGGGATCGAGGGGACATGACGGCGGACGGCTGGCTGCACACACGCGGACCCGCGCGGGTGACGCACGCGTGAGAGGCGTTCTTATCGCGGCCATGGTCGCGTTGGTCGTGTCGTTGCTGGGCACACCCTGGGTGATCCGGCTCTTCCGCCGGCAGGGATATGGCCAGGAGATCCGCGAGGACGGGCCGTCCAGCCACCTGACCAAGCGGGGCACCCCCACGATGGGGGGCACTGTCATCATTGTCGCTGCCCTGGCCGGGTACTTCCTGGCCCACCTGGTGACCGGCATCGGGTTCACCGCGTCGGGTCTGCTTGTGCTGATGGTGATGACCGGGCTTGGCCTGGTCGGCTTTCTGGACGACTACATCAAGATCCGCAAGCAGCGCAGCCTCGGGCTCACCGCCCGGATGAAGTTCACCGGGCAGGCCGCGGTCGCGATCGTCTTCGGCCTGCTGGCCGTCCGGTTCAAGAACGACGCCGGGCTGCTCCCCGGCTCGACGTACATCTCGATCGTGCGGGACACGAGCCTCTCCGTCGGCATCATCGCCTTTCCCCTGCTGGCCTGGATCATCATCGCCGCGACCTCTAACGCGGTGAACCTCACCGACGGCCTCGACGGCCTCGCGGCCGGCACCTCGGCAATGGTGTTCGGCGCGTACGTCATCATCTCCTTCTGGCAGTTCGGCAACCTGTGCGAGCCGCACGCGGCCGAGGCGGGCTGTTACCTCGTGCGTGATCCCCTCGACGTCGCGCTGGTCGCGGCGGCTGCGATGGGGGCCTGTTTCGGGTTCCTGTGGTGGAACGCCAGCCCGGCGAAGATCTTCATGGGGGACACCGGGTCGCTCGCGCTGGGCGGTGCCTTCGCCAGTATCGCGATTGTCAGCCGGACCGAGCTGCTTCTCGTCGTCCTCGGCGGCCTGTTCGTCATCGAGACCCTGTCCGTGATGATCCAGGTCGCCTTCTTCAAGGCGACGAAGAAACGCGTGTTCAACATGGCGCCGATCCATCACCATTTCGAGCTCGCCGAATGGCCCGAGACGACGGTGATCATCCGATTCTGGATCGTCTCGGGACTCGCGGTGGCCTTCGGCCTGGGCCTGTTCTACGCGGAGTTCCTCTCCCACGGAGGTGGCTGACGCCATGACGGGCGACGGTCAGGGCCCGGGCGACCTCACGGCCTCGATCTCCTGGGCGGGTCTGCCCGTGCTGGTCGTCGGGATCGGGGTCTCCGGGCTCGCCGCGGCCCGGGCGCTGCTTGCCCGCGGTGCGCGGGTCCGGGTCGTCGACGCCGGCGACTCCCCACGTCACCAGGGTGCGGCCGCGACGCTGCGGGCGCTCGGGGCCGAGGTGAACCTCGGCGGCCTGCCGGCCGGCCCCGGGGACAGCGCGCTCGTGGTCACCTCGCCCGGCGTCCCGCCGACGGCCCCGCTGATCACCGGGGCGGCCGGCGCCGGGATCCCGGTCTGGGGGGAGGTGGAGCTTGCCTGGCGGTGGCGGGGTGGGAGCCGGTGGCTCGCCGTCACGGGAACGAACGGCAAGACGACGACCACCGAGATGCTCGGCGCGATGCTCGCCGCCGGGGGCCGGCGATCCACCACCGCCGGGAACATCGGGACCCCGATTGTGGACGCGGTCGCAGCCGAGCCGCCCTACGAGACCCTCGCGGTGGAACTGTCCAGCTTCCAGCTCCATTACACCCACACCATGGCCCCCCTCGCCGCGGCCGTGCTCAACGTCGCCCCCGACCATCTCGACTGGCACGGGGGCGCGGCGGCCTATGCGGCAGCGAAGGCGGGGATCTGGCGTAGTCCAGGGACGATCGCGATCGGCAACGCCGACGACGCAACCAGCGCGGACCTGCTCGCCGCCGCTCCGGGGCGGCGGGTCCTGTTCGGTCTCGACCCGGCGGCCCGGCCGCGGCCCGGCCTGACCGTCGTCGACGGCCATCTCGTCGACGACGCCTTCGACGGCGGGCGGCTGGTCGCCGTCCGTGACCTCGTGCTGACCAGTCCGCACATGATCTCCAATGCGCTGGCCGCCGCCGCGCTTGCCCGCGCCGAGGGCGTTGGCCCGGCCGCGATCGGCGCGGCGCTCGTCGCTTTCCGGCCCGGCGCCCACCGCAACGCCGAGGTGGCCGTCATCGACGGGGTCCGCTGGGTGGATGACAGCAAGGCGACGAACCCACACGCCGCCGCCGCGTCGCTGGCCGGCTACCCCTCGGTGGTGTGGATCGCGGGCGGCCTCAACAAGGGCCTCGCCTTCGACGATCTCGTCCGCGACGCGCGCCGGGTGCTGCGCGCCGCGGTCCTCATCGGGTGCTGCGCCGATGAGATCGCCGCCGCTCTCGCCCGACACGCCCCCGATGTCCCCGTGGAACGGGCTGACGGCATGGACGATGCGGTGAAGGCTGCGGCGGCGTTCGCGACCACCGGTGACACTGTGCTCTTGGCGCCGGCCGCGGCCTCGATGGACATGTTCCGGGACTACGCGGCGCGCGGAGATCTGTTCGCGGCGGCGGTCCGCGCACGAGAGGGGTAACCGTGGCGGGGTCGGGAGCGTCGTCGCCGCCGTCCACCGGGACGTCGGCGCGGCCCGCGCGGGCGGCGCGAGGGCCCAAAGCCGTGCGAACAGGCTCCGCGGCCGAGCCCGACTCCGCCGGCGTCGGGGGAACCGGCGCGGCGGACGGGGCCGAAGCACGGCTGCCGCTGCTCGACCGGCCGTTGGCGTCCTACTACCTGCTGCTGTCCTCGGCCGCTCTGCTGCTGGTGCTCGGCCTGGTCATGGTCCTGTCGGCGTCGAGCGTGCGCTCCTACGCCGACTTCGGCTCCTCCTACACGCTGTTCATCCGGCAGGTGATCTGGGTCGCGATCGGTCTGCCGGTGGTCGCCGTCGCCTCCCGGCTGCCCGTGCGGGTCTTCCGCGCCTTTGCCTACCCGTTGTTGCTCGGGACCGTGCTGATGCTGATGGCGGTGCTCATCCCGGGTATCG
The DNA here is from genome assembly GCF_977971855.1 of Frankia sp. CoWAU3. NCBI lineage: Bacteria > Bacillati > Actinomycetota > Actinomycetes > Frankiales > Frankiaceae > Frankia > Frankia sp. CoWAU3. The sequence goes on from NZ_CDWWXB010000065.1 coordinate 11,388, forward strand.
GCAGCGTGCGTGGTGGCGCCCGCCAGTGGATCGTCGTCGGGCCGATCACGATCCAGCCCAGCGAGTTGGCGAAGATCGCCCTTGTGCTGTGGTGCTCGGATCTGCTGGTCCGCAAACGGCGGCTGCTGTCCGACCCCAAACACCTGCTCGTCCCGCTGGTCCCGGTGTTCCTGTTCATCGACCTGCTGCTGCTGCTGGAACCGGATCTCGGCGGGGCGATCTGCGTGACCGTCGTGCCGTTGACCGTGCTGTGGGTGATCGGTACCCCGATGCGCCTCTACACCGGGATCCTGGGATCGATGGTCGCGGCGGCGTCGGTCCTCGCCGTGGTCGAGCCCTACCGCATCCGGCGCCTGCTGTCGTTCACCGATCCGTTCGCCGACGCGCACGGCGACGGCTTCCAGGCCGTACAGGGCATCTATGCCCTGTCGACCGGCGGCTGGTGGGGGGAGGGCCTCGGCGCATCCCGGGAGAAGTGGCCGCAGTTACTGCCCGCGGTGCACACCGACTTCATCCTCGCGATCATCGGCGAGGAACTCGGGCTGGTCGGCAGCCTGGTGGTGGTGGGCCTGTTCGGCGTGCTGGGATACGCGGGCCTGCGGATTGCGCACCGTTGTGACGAGCTGTTCGTCCGGCTCGCCGCCGCGGGGGTCACCGCCTGGATCCTCGTCCAGGCGGTGGTCAACATAGGTGCGGTCGTGGGTCTGCTGCCGATTACCGGCGTCACCCTTCCGCTGGTGTCGTTCGGTGGCTCCGCGTTGCTGCCGACCCTCGCGGCCCTCGGCATGCTGCTCTCCTTTGCCCGGTCCGAGCCGGCCGCGGCCGAATTCTTGTCCCGACGGGCCGAGGAACGCCACGCCGCGCGTCTCGCCGCGTCCGGCCGGCGCCGCCAGCGCTGGCGGCGCCGCCGGGAGCGGCGCGCC